>NZ_KQ960239.1:0-3740 GCF_001553125.1 Peptoniphilus sp. DNF00840 | reverse complement strand
ACAACTTAGTTCAAATTGAAAACCCTGAAAAGAAGGAAAATAATAAGCCAAACACTCAACTTAAAAAAATTATTTTTGCCGAGTCAGGAAATAGACTTATAAAGCTAAAAAAAGATTACCTAGACAACGGGGTATGGCTAAGTCAGATAGAAGAAAAAGCCATAATTAAGAAACTAGAAAATAATACCTATGTAGACTTAAATAAAGGGGATGTAAGCATCTATAATAAATCCTCTAATAAAAATCTATAACTATTAACAAAATAAAAGCTGGCGATATTATAAAGATATCACTAGATGGTTTTGAAGATGTGTATCTAAGAGCCGTAAAATACGGCGATAATAGTTACAAATTGGTTCAAATTGAAAAACCAACTTCTAACTAAAGCCAATAAAATAATTCATTTTAAATAGTGTCAGATAAAACTGGCACTATTTTTTTTATAATTTGTTAATCCCAATCATTTTCATTTAAAGAAAAAAGAGCAGGCCTAAGCCTACTCTCTTTTCAAAAAAAGTATTTATTTAAATGTGTTGTCGCGATTTTATTTATTTGCTTTCACAAATTTTATTTATTAAATACTATTTTCTAATAAAAACTTATATTATTCAATAGTTATTTTTGATGCGCCTTCAATTTTTACATTAGAGTTGTAATATTTTGTAAGGGCCTTAATCATATAGTCTGGGTCTTTTGCTCCAGCTGTTTCATAACTAGAGTGCATTGCTAGTTGTGGTAGTCCTATGTCAACTGCGTGAAGGGAAACTTGTGTGTTTGATAAGTTTCCAAGAGTTGATCCACCTTGCATGTTAGATCTGTTGGCAAAGTGTTGAACTGGAACCTCAGCAAGGGCACAAATTTTTTTGAAAACTGCTTGTGAAAAGGCATCTGATGTGTACTTTTGGTTGGCAGCTTCTTTGATTACAATACCTCCATTCATAAAAGTTCTGTTTTCGTCATCAGTTAATTCCTTGTGATTTGGATGAACTGCATGAGCATTGTCAGCACTTACTAGGAAGGATTTTGCAACAGCCTTGTGGTATTCTTCTTCTTCAAAGCCAAGACCTGCATTTAGTCTTTTTAATGTATCGTGAAGAAGTGTTGACATGGCACCTTGTTTTGTGTTTGAGCCAACTTCTTCGTTGTCGAAGCAGCAGTAAACATTTACTGCCTTGTCATTCTTACCTGCTATAAAGGCCTTTAGTGAAGTGAAGGCACATTCTAGGTCGTCAAGTTTTGGTGATGAAACAAATTCATCCTTGTAGCCCCAAATTTTTCCTTCTTGTCTATTTACTAAGAATAGGTCCTTCGAAATAATTTGTTCTTCTCTAACTCCAAGTTCTTCAGCTATCATCTTGTTGTAGTCGCCCTTTTTCATAGCACCACTTGTGAAAAGTGGAAGAAGGTCAACTTGTCTGTTAAACTTATAGCCATTATTTACTTCCCTATTCATGTGGATTGCCACATCAGGTATGATTAAGATGTCTTTGTCAATGTATAAAAGTTTTGATACAATTGCGCCATCTTCTTCAACTAATACTCTTCCGCCTAGGGTAAGAGGCTTGTCAAACCATGTCCAATCAATTGGTCCACCATAAACTTCTACATTTAATTTTACATAGTCTCCTGGGCCATCAAGCTCTGGCATACTCTTTACCTTGTAAGTTGGTGAGTCAGAGTGAGATGCCACAAGTTGGTAGTGGTAATCTGAAAGGTCACTGCCTACCTTAAAGGCAATAATACTTGAGTCATTTCTTGTAGTGTAATAGTTTTTGCCCTTTTCAATAGTCCAGCTTTCGCCTTCCTTTAATTCTATAAAATTTTCCTTGTCAAGATATGTCTTAACAGTGTCTACTGTGTGGAACATACTTGCAGATTTTCTAATAAATTCTAACAATTCCTTTGAAGTTTCTAAATAATTCATACTTCCTCCTTTTAGAATTTAGCTAAGTTTCTTATCTTCCTTTGCCCTAATCATTGGTAGAATTACTCCAAGTGCAACAAGTACAAGTGGTGTAATTACGTTAAGTGCCATTTGCATTGGATCGTCTGAGATCATTCCTAGCATACAGCAAGCTGCTGTTAATATGAAGCACCAGAAGCCAAAGAATAGAGCAAATCCTTGGTTACGTGTAAAGTAGAAGTCTCTTTTTACGTCACCCCTGTTCTTTCTCAAGAAGATGTAAGCCAAGAATACCCATAGGTAACGAAGTGGCATTGTGATTGAATTAAGCTTTGTCAATTGTCTCAATACAGTTGCAGCACCTGGCACAAGGATTTGTGCAAGTATAATTGAACCTGCAAGAACAATTATAAGTTTTATACCATTGATGTAAGCTCCGTATTTATTTTTCTTAAGAAGCTTTCTTGGGATGTATTTGTTTGTCTTGTCATCATCAAGTAGCATTCTTAGTGGTGCGTCAATACTTACAACAAGTGTAGAGAATTGACCAATCATATTACATAAAGCGTAGATGATCATAATTTTGTTTCCAAGGCCATAGTATTCGCCAACTCTTTCGAAGGCCCAATAAGCACCATTGGCTGCGTAAGAGTCAAAAGTTGCTGGATCTGCGTTGATAATGGCAGGATCAAACATCATACCCATGGCAATAGTACCAAAGATAGCTGAAATAATTACCATTACAGCGGCAAAAATCATTGCCTTAGGGAATTCCTTAGAAGAGTACCTTCCATGTGGTTTACATAAGGACTCATCTTTTCAATACCACCAACAGCAAATACAAGAATTGATAAAGAAGTGAAATACTTCATATCAAAAGTTGGAATCAAGTTGTCAAGTGACCAATCCATAGCTTGGTAACCACCATTAGGATTGATCTTTGGTGCAGCAAGCATCATTAAGATGTAAAGAATACCCATGACAAACATACTTGAACCTGCAATAGTTGCAAGGTTCTTAAGTGGGTTAAGACCTCTACTTGCTACCCAACAGAAAATTAAAAATACTGCTAGAGTTGCGATTTGTACATAAACAGTTGGTAGGGAGTCATAAAATTCTGCGTTTTGGAAAAACATCCAGGACATAGCCTTTAGTCCACCAGAACCCTTTGAAGCGATGTAGGTAATGTGACATGCCCAATAAGTCCAACCAGCGTAATAAGCTAACTTATCACTAGAAGTTGCCCTTATCCATGATGTAACTCCACCACCTTCATCCTTGAAGGAAGAACCAAGTTCCCCAACCATAAGTGCGTTTGGAATAAAGTAAAGTGCGAACATTAGGATCCACGAAAATATTACTTGGATTCCGTTAAAGAATACGAAACCGTTAACAACATTTCCAAAACCCCATAAAGTGGAGAAGGCCATAAAAGCCAGCATATACCACTTAATTTTCTTTTGTGAATCTTGCATTTTAACTCTCCTCTCAAAAAAATAATTGCATGATTAATTTAATTATAACCTTAAAAAAATAGACCGTCTAGTGTATTTAAAAAATAGAAAATCATTTCTTCCTGTTTTTTCAATGCTTCAACCACTTTATATGATTTGGTTGATAAAGTCTTGATTATTAATAAATACAAATCTATATCCCTTTTAAGTGAAAGAGGATTTTCATTTGTATAAATTTTCTTTCCTCTTAACCTATTAAAAAATACAATTTTTAATGGATTTTAAAATTGTATTTTATTGGAAATTTTATAAAATCTTTACGAGAATTGTAACAACAAAAAATCTCCGAAAAAATGAACTGACCCCCAAAAGTTGGACTTAAA
>NZ_KQ960238.1:80100-118639 GCF_001553125.1 Peptoniphilus sp. DNF00840 | reverse complement strand
TAGGTGTCGCAATATTATTTGCAATTCATCAATAAAAAAGATAGCTAGGTAAATTAATCTAGCTATCTTTTTTATTTTATGCTATTAAAAACTTTTTCCATGGGTTTTAAAATCACAAGGACTATGACGGATGAAACGCCAATTTGAATTAGGTTGCCTGGTATTGATGCAAGAGGTGCAAGAATTGAAGACAAGATAAAAATTTCTCCTATGTAATAGACCACAACTTTTACAAGGGCAACAAGAATGAAGGACAAGATTAAACTTTTAAGAGTGTACTTCTTGTAGTTCATATTGTTAAGTATGTAGCCCATAATAAGTGCTGAGATTACAGTCATTGGTGACCAAAGGATCCATCCACTTGTGAGGTCGAAGAGTCCCATGCCAAGAGCTCCTGCTGTCATGCCAACTCTCTTGTCAAAAAATATGGCTGCCAAGAAGAAGGGGACATTGCCCAAGTGGATCAAGCCACCATTGGGTGAGAAGGGAAGTTGGATTTTTACAATCCAAGTGAATACATATACAAGTGCAATAAATAGTGAAGTGATGACAAGGTCTTTAACCTTAAAGTTGTTCATAAGTGCTCCTTTCACATTGTTAAAATATATTTAAAAATATTCTATCAGAAATTGTCATATAAATAAAGAACAAGGTCGACAAACCGGCCTTGTTTTTAATATTATTTATAATCATTAAAGGGAAAATTTTTAAAAACTTACTAAGACTGTGAATTTATAGGAATATTTATATAAGTGATTTTTGTAGTAAAGATTCGTTAATTCACTTGGTATTAAAGTAGTTTTAAAAGTAAGGAATATCATTGTAAAACTTATCAGACTATTTATCTTTAAGAAATTTTAAATTTTTCTCAACTAAATTTATTCCTTTTTGATATGCGCTTATATAATATTTGGATATAAGTTTCAAAGTTGTTTCTGAATAACTATAAAGTTCACCTTTGAAATAGTATTCTATGCTAGTATTAGCTGTACTGTTTGTTGAATTATATAAATCTCTCTTATTATCCAAGATTTCTGGGTTGTTTTTTCTAATATCTTCTTCCCAAGCGAGATAAATAGCCATTATTGAATTAACGAGGATATCTTTGTCCTTTGAGATATAAGGGAGATTATTTTTTATTTTGCTAAAATATTTAGGATTAGTATATTGCATCATATAAGCATATTTTTCTGTAATCAAATTTCTATTGTCCTTTTTAGCACTGATTAAGTCATTTAAATAAGAAGTTAGTATTATATCATTATAGATACTCCAGTAACAAAGACGAGAGTATATAAAGGTAAAGGAATCATCTTGACAAAAAGCTCTTTTACCTAAATTATTTACATTAGTAAAAAACTTCCATTCACTTATTACAATTTTTTTTAGAGTTTCATCTCTTTTTTTTGATGTTGAATCGAATTTCATATTTAACCTACTTTATCCATGTATCTTCATTTTTTAATTCTTCATCATTTATTTTTTTAACTATTTCAGAAGAATGATATTTTAAAAAATTTGCATTTAAATTCGAAAGGTTAGCTTTATTTAGGTATCCCACTAATTTCTCGCACATTTCTTCAATAATGTCAATTTTTTGCAGTGATTCGCTAATGTCACTATAAGACAATAGATCATCCATCTTTGAACAAGTATATTCGCCAAGCAAATGTAATGATTTTAGAGATCTATATTGCCACTTATAGAAAGGCATATACTTTTTATTTATTAGGTGAATAAATTCACAATAATATTGCAGAAATTCGCTGAGTGCAATCTGAGTTCCCATTAAATTATTTCTTTTTAAGCATCTTTGATAGTTATACTGACCTGATTGGGCAATTTTATTACAAAGGTAAGCTAGTTTCTTTAAAACTAAATCTTTTGGATAATATGCTAGAAGTCTTTGCCTAATATAAGAAAACTTGCCATAATTATCTTCGAATATCTTTCCATTTGTAGCTACTGATAAAAGATCTTGAGGGACTTTTCTAAATTCTTTCAAAGTTAAAGGACCTTTTTCATAAAGAGTATAATACTTGTAAAAATCTTCTACTGCAATAATCTTTACAAGCCCATCACCTAAGTTTATTTCAGTGATAGGGAGTTGAGAAATTATATCTCTAGGTAAAAACCAAGAACATCTCTTTATAAAATCGTGATCTTTAGAAATTTCATCATCAAAACCGTAACATTCAGAACCTTCACCAACTAGACCAAAGGCAGAGTATCTAACAAAATCTGGATAATTCTTTAATATGAAGGGTTTTACTTGGTTGAAATAAAAGTCCTCCGATATTTCTATACCTTTTTTCAAATTATTTTCAGTAATATAATCTTTTGACTCTGGTTTTAAATTTTCTTTAATGAAATTCAAGTTGCTAACTATATTCTTATAAGCCTCACTTTCTTTGCCATAAGTATTTTCAATAATTTTTTTTGAAATATTATAAAGTGATGTACTTTTTTCAATTTCTCCTATATTAAAATAATATTTTGCAAGATTATTAAGTACACTAGCATAAAGTGGATTAGCTGGAGAAATTTTACTTTCAAGGAATTCTTTTGCTTTAAAAATATAATCTTTGGCTTCGCTATCTTTTTTCATAAGAGTGCAAACATCAAATAAATTATTATATGTAGTTGCAAGTTGTATGCTATGGTGTGGAATTTCAGACAAAATCTTTTCAGCCGATTTTAAAAGATCATAGGCCCTTTGAAGGTTTCCATCTTCTAAGAAAAGAAGAGCCAAGTTGTTTGCGTTTGATGCGTATGAATAATTATAAAGGTTTAAATTTTTGAAAATTTCATCAGCTTTATTAAATAAATTCAAGGCCTCTTCTCTATTAGAATTCATTCTATAAGCATTTGCTAAATTCATAAGAGTATTTGCGTAGGCTTCAGAGTTTTTGTTGAAATGAGTTTCAATGAGGGTTTTTGCAGTTAATAGGCTTTGAATACTCTTAGAATAATCTCCTGTATTTCTAAGTGCGCCACCATAATCATTAAGCAATTCAACTAACTTTACAAAATCTTTATTGGAAAAAGCAATTTCAATACCTTCTTCAATTAGAGGGAGCATTTCAACTTCTTTGCCGTCTCTTAATAGAGAGTGGTATTTTTTTTGAATATTTTCTATTTTATCTAAATACATTTTATTAACTCCTCTACAGGATTTTCGATGATTTCTAAAGCAATAATGTCTTTATCTGAAAAATTATTTAAAATAGTTTCTTTTGAATTCTCAAGACTTGATAACAAACCACTTAAAATGAGAACACCTTTTCCAAAAAGTCCGACTTGGAAATGAATTTTAATAATAGAAACACCAGATGCTTTTAAACATAAGTCAGAAGCCTTAATGGAAGAAATACTATTTTTAAACTCACAAATCATTAAAGAAGATATTTTTATTGATTTGTCAGGAGAATTAATTCTGCTCATAACATCTTCATGTATATTTAGAATAGGTAGGGCAGATATGTTTTTTTCTTTTAAATATTTTTTTATTCCTAGGATATCGTGGTCATTTCCCTTAAATATAAAAAGAATACTTCCAGGGCAAATATTTTTTACTAAAAAAAGTTCCACAGGATAATTTAAAATTATACAATTTACTTCTTTATAACCAAGGGCTATACTTCGAAATTCGGCAAGTAAATAAGAAGAATCCATAAAATCACTTCCTTATCATCTTATATAAAAATAATTTTATTTAAAGAGAACATCAAATTCAATATATGGCTAGGAAAATGTTTTGATTATACAACAAGAAGTTTGTATTGTCGCTTTTTCATAAAAAATTGATAAAACATCAGTCAACGAATATTAAAAGAATACATATTAAAAGTTTTAATTTTACATTACAAAGGTTTGCATAATATTTTAAATCTAACTCAGATAAAAGATATAATTTCCATAAGCTTGATGGTTTACATAAGCAAAATAAAATTTAGGAGGTATTTTATGTTAGAAAAAGGGTTTTCACAACCTACAGAGAGAGTGAAAAGACTAAGACAAGTTATTATCGATGCAGTGCCACAAGTTGAGTCTGACAGAGCAAGATTAATTACAGAGTCTTACAAAGAAACAGAAGGTCTTACAAACATATTAAGAAGAGCAAAAGCAGTTGAAAAACTTTTTAATGAACTTCCAGTAACAATTAGAGATGATGAATTAATTGTTGGTTCCATTACAAAGGCACCAAGATCAACAGGACTTTGCCCTGAATTTTCTTACGAATGGGTAGAAGCTGAGTTCGACACTATGGCAACAAGACTTGCAGATCCTTTTGTGATTCCAGAAGAAACAAAAAAGGAACTACATGAAGTATTTAAATATTGGAAGGGAAAAACTACATCTGAATTTGCAGATTCTTTAATGAGTACTGAAGCAAAGGATTGTATTGCAAATGGAATCTTTACTGTAGGAAATTATTTCTATGGTGGTGTAGGACACGTTAATGTAGATTATGAAAAAATAATTAAAAAAGGTTTCAGAGGAGTCCTTGAAGAAACAGTCAAAGCAATGAATGAAATGGACGAATCAGAACCTGAAGCAATTAAAAAGATGCAATTTTATAAGGCAGTTATTATTTCTTATAACGCTGCAATAAATTTTGCACACAGATATGCTAAAAAGGCTGAAGAATTAGCAAATGTTGAAACTAATCCTCAAAGAAAACAAGAACTTTTAAGAATTGCAGAAAACTGTAAGAGAGTTCCTGAATATGGTGCAAGAGATTTCTGGGAAGCTTGTCAAGCTTTTTGGTTTGTTCAAATAATGGTTCAAATTGAATCAAATGGTCACTCAATTTCACCAGGAAGATTTGATCAATATATGTATCCTTCATATAAGGCAGATACAACTATTACAAAAGAATTTGCTCAAGAACTAGTTGACTGTATTTGGGTTAAGTTAAATGATATAAATAAAACTCGTGATGAAATTTCAGCACAAGCCTTCGCTGGTTATGCAGTATTCCAAAACCTATGTGTAGGTGGACAAAATTCTGAAGGCTTTGATGCTACAAATGACGTATCTTATATGTGTATGGAAGCTGTTGCTCATGTTGCTTTACCAGCACCTTCATTCTCAGTAAGAGTTCACCAAAATTCTCCTTATGAATTCTTATTAAGAGCTTGCGAAGTTTCAAGACTAGGATATGGTGTTCCTGCTTTCTATAACGATGAAGTCATTGTACTTAACTTAGTATCAAGAGGAGTTAAGATAGAAGATGCAAGAGACTACTCAATTATAGGTTGTGTTGAACCTCAAGCAGGTCACAGAACTGAAGGATGGCACGATGCCGCTTTCTTTAACATAGCAAAAGTTCTTGAAATAACATTAAACAACGGTAGATGTAATGGAAAACAACTTGGACCTAAGACTGGCGAACTTACTGATATGAAGTCCATTGATGACATATTTGTTGCATATCAAAAACAAATGGAATACTTCGTAAAATACTTAGCTGAAGCTGATAACTGCGTTGATTATGCACATATGGAAAGAGGAAATCTTCCATTTATGTCAGCTATGGTTGATGATTGTATTAAGAGAGGTAAATCTGCTCAATCAGGTGGAGCTATTTATAACTTTACAGGACCTCAAGCATTTGGTGTAGCAGATTCTGGAGACTCATTATACGCTATTTACAAAAATGTATTTGAAGAAAAGAAAATTTCTCTTACTGATTTAAGAGAAGCATTAGAAAAGAACTTTGGATTTACAGACTCATTAATGCCTGGATGTGGATGCAATACTCAAACTGTTTCTGCAAAGGTTGGAGAAATGAATGAAAGTGAAATTTATGAAGCTGTTAAGAAAATCTTAGCTTCAACAGGATCAATCAATGTAGACGATCTTGAAAACAAATTAAACGAAGAATATGTAGTATCTAGTGATTGTGGATGTGGTTCACAAGAAACAACAGGAAAGTTCAGAACAATTCAAAAAATACTTGATAACACTGATAGCTTTGGTAATGATAATGAACTTTGTGACGAATTTGCAATCAGAGCTGCAAAAATTTATTGTGATGAAGTTGATAAATATACAAATCCAAGAGGAGGAGCATTCCAAGCAGGAATTTATCCAGTATCTGCCAATGTATTATTTGGTAAAGATGTAGGAGCACTTCCTGATGGTAGACTTGCACATGCACCACTTGCTGATGGTGTTTCACCAAGACAAGGTAAGGATACAAATGGTCCTACTGCTGCTGCAAACTCTGTAGCTAAGCTTCCACACGGCCAAGCATCTAACGGTACTCTTTATAACCAAAAATTTTCACCACAAGCTGTTTCAGGAGAAAAAGGATTAAAGAACTTTGTATCTATTGTTAGAAGTTATTTCGATCACAAAGGGGCCCATGTTCAATTCAATGTAGTAGATAGAAATACCTTAATTGAAGCACAAAAGAATCCTCAAGATCATAAAGATTTATTAGTTCGTGTAGCAGGATATTCAGCTCACTTTGTAACATTAGCCAAAGAGGTACAAGACGATATTATAAATAGAACAGAACATACTATGTAAGTTGGAGGTGACTATGGATTCTATAAATTATAACGAAGAGGGTGTCGTATTTGATATTCAAAGATATTCAATAAACGATGGTCCTGGGATTAGAACCATAGTATTCTTAAAAGGATGCCCTTTGAGATGTATTTGGTGCTCAAATCCTGAATCACAAAGAAAAGGAAAAGAGCTAATGTTTAGAGAGATTCTTTGCATACATTGTGGCATGTGTATTAAGGCATGTAAACAAAAGGCATTAGATCCTAAAAACCCAAACTTTATCGATAGAGATAAATGTGTGATGTGTGAAGAATGTGCAAATGTATGTCCTTCTAGTGCATTAGAGGTTAAGGGTAAAGTAATGAATGTAGAAGAAGTTATTACTGAACTAAAAAAAGATGATTCTTTTTACTACAGATCAAATGGAGGAATAACACTTTCTGGCGGAGAGACTTTAATGCAACCTGAATTTGCTAAAGAAATTTTTAAAGCTTGCCGATCAAGAGGATGGCATACTGCAATAGAAACAGAAGGGTATGCTTCTGAAGAAGTAATAAGAGATGTTGTTCCGCATATAGATTTAGTTTTACTTGATATAAAAGCAAACAATGATGAACTGCACAAAAAAGTAACTGGTGTAAGTAATGAGCTTATAAAAAAGAATGCAAGAATTTTACAGGAAATTGCCAATACAATAATAAGGGTACCAACTATCCCTGGTGTTAATGCAGATGAAAAGGAATTCGGGGATATAGTTGCTTTTGTAAAAACATTGCCAAATGTAAAAGAGTTACACATATTGCCTTATCATAACTTTGGTGAAGGAAAATATAATTTATTAGGTAGAGATTATGAACTATCTAATGTAAAAAAACTAGATGAAGATTATATAAACAAATTAAAAGAAATAGTGGAATCTAGTGGATTAATTTGTAAAGTAGGAGGCTAAGGAGGAAACGATGGATAAAGATTTATTAGAAAAAATAATGGGACAAGTATCTAATGAATTGGGAATAGACCAAAAAGATACTGAATGCTGTCCTTCAAAGGGATGCAAAAAAGTAGACGTTACTGAATTCGTTGGAACAGCAATAGGAGATACAATCGGTTTAGTTATAGCTAGTGTTGATCCAATGTTAGTAGACAAGCTAAATCTTGGAAAATACAAATCAATAGGTATTATTGGTTCAAGGACTGGGGCAGGCCCACAAATTATGGCTGTTGATGATGCAGTAAAAGCAACTAATACAGAAGTAATTACTGTTGAACTCCCAAGAGATACAAAGGGTGGAGCAGGACACGGATGCTTAATATATATAGGAGCAGATGATGTATCTGATGCAAGACGTGCTGTAGAAATAGCTTTGGATGTACTTCCAAAATATTTTGGTGATGTATATTCTAATGACGCAGGACACTTGGAATTCCAATACACTGCTAGGGCTAGTTATTGTTTAGAAAAAGCTTTTGGAACACCTAATGGAAAGAGCTTTGGTATGGTAATTGGAGCTCCAGCTGGAATAGGTACAGTTCTTGCTGATGTTGCTGTTAAAGCCGCAAACATCGAAGTAGTAGGCTATGCTTCTCCAGGACAAGGAACAAGTTTTTCTAACGAAGTTATATTAACTTTCACAGGAGATTCAGGAGCAGTTCGTCAAGCTGTAAAGGCAGCTATAGAAGTTGGTAAAAAATTGCTAGGGGCTTTAGGAGAAGATCCTAAATCAACAACAAGTCCATATATTTAATAGAAAATAATCAGGAGGTAAATTATGAATTCAGACGCTTTAGGAATGGTTGAAACAAAAGGTTTAGTAGGTGCAATTGAAGCAGCAGATGCTATGGTAAAGGCTGCAAATGTAAATCTAGTAGGATATGAAAAAATTGGTTCTGGTTTAGTAACTGTAATGGTAAGAGGAGATGTAGGAGCAGTTAAAGCTGCTACAGATGCAGGTGCTGCATCAGCAAGAGCTATTGGCGAAGTAGTATCAGTTCACGTAATCCCAAGACCACATTCAGATACTGAAAAAATTATTCCTCACTTTGATAAATAATATTTAAGCATAATAGAATTGAGAAAAGTTAAAATATCTTTTGGTATTTTAACTTTTCTATTACTTATATAAGTAGGGTGATTAAATGAATATTAGTAAAAAAGAGCTTGAAGAAATTATAAAGCTTATAGCGAAACAAATTTCTGAAAATAGAAACATTAATTTTATATTCTCAAAGCCATGGAACAACAAATATTATATTGCCCTTGATAGTTTGAAAAAACTAAATTTAAATGCAAATGCAGTTATAAGCCGAGAATTGGACGAAAGTCATAAGCTTACAATAAAGAATTCATGTTGTTGGAAAGAAGTTATAGATTTTGATGAAAATAAACTTGATTTAATTTCAAAAAACGATACTTTCTTCCTTGATATAAAAATGAAAAATATTGTTAATATAACAATGTTCAATGAAGATGAGCTTGAATCTGCACTTGCAATGAAACTTTTTGAAAATGGCAAAAATATATATTTATGGAAGGAAACAGTAAAAACTGTTACAGGGAAAGAACCTGAAAAATATATAAAGAAACTATTAAGTTATTATGAGGAAATTTTAAGTTATGGAATAAATATAGTTGATATAGAGGAAGTGAGAAATTATGAATAGGGCACTGGGACTTATAGAAGTAGTAGGTCTAACAAACGCTATTATAGTAGCGGATACAATGCTTAAAGCTTCAAATATAAAAATGGAAGATGTCGAAATTACTAAAGGGATGGGCTTTGTTACTGTGAAAGTATCTGGAGATGTAGGAGCAGTAAAAGCTGCCATCGATTCCGGAAAAAGTTTGGCAGTTTCATTTAACAAATTTGTTTCATCAAAAGTTATACCAAGACCAGCTAATAGTCTTGACGGTTTTTTTCATTTAGACAAAGAGGATAAGCTTGAAGTTAACACAAAAGATGAGGTAAAAACTTTAAGTAAAGAAAAAGTAAAAGAAGTTGAAGATAAAAATAAAGTAGAAAATGAAAAAAAAGAAGAAAAGGTTGAAAAGGAATCTGAAACTAAAAACAATTTGAGTGAAAAAGAAGTTAAAATAGCTGAAACTGTAAAAGTTGAAAGCAAGGAAATCAAAAAAACTCAAAGCAAGAAAGCTCAAAAAGATTCAAAGAACCTTAAGACAAGTGAGTAGTGATATTATGTTTATCGCAAAAGTAGTTGGGAATGTTGTTGCAACAAGAAAAAATGACACCCTAGTAGGATATAAGCTTATGATAATACAGCCTATTAATGCCAAGGGCGAAAAAGTTAGAAACGAATCAGTTGCGGCTGATTATGTAGGAGCTGGTATTGGTGAGCTTGTACTAGTAGGTTCTGGGTCATCAGTTCGTGTAGAAGATGATAGGAAATCATCGGTGATAGATTTGGCAATAATAGGAATTATTGATGATTTAATTGTGTGAGGTAAATTATGAATAAAAGAGCAGTATTTGATACAGTATGCGATGCAATAGATGCTGTAAAATCATCTTTTCAATTATATAGAAAGCTTGGGATCTCAGATAGAGAGGAAATTATACAAGAACTTAGAAAAGAGCTTTTAAATCATGTAGATGAACTTGCACAAAAAAGTTATGAAGAAACTTGCATGGGTAATGTTGTATCCAAAATTGAGAAAATAAAGTTGAGTATTGATAGAACTCCAGGAACTGAAGATTTAGTTTCAGAAGTTTTAACGAAAGATAAAGTTATGACTCTTTACGAATATTCGGCTTTTGGAATTGCTTGTGCTATTATGCCAAGCACAAATCCTGTAGCTACGGTAATAAATAATGTAATAGGTTTATTGGCTTCTGGCAATGCCGTTATTCTATGCCCCCATCCAAGGGCAATAGAAGTAACAAAATACCTTACTGACATAATAGCGACTACAATACTTAGAACATCAGGGATTGATAATCTGGTTACTACTCTATCCGAAGTTAGCATAAAAAATATATCAGAAATAATGCATCATCCTGACGTAAATTTATTGGTTGTAACTGGGGGAAGCGATATAGCAAGGGTTGCAAATAAATGTGACAAAAAAGTAATATCAGCAGGGGCAGCTAATCCTACCTTTATTGTAGATGAAACAGCAGACTTAGATAAAGCAGCAAGTTGCATTGTAAAGGGTGCTAGTTTTGACAATAACATTTTATGTGTTACAGAAAAGAATATAGTAATTGTTGAATCAGTTTACGACAAATTCAAAAAAGCTCTTGAAAAAGAGGGAGTTTTTTACGTAGATACAGTTGAAGATATGTTGAAACTTTCCAAGGTTCTTTTAACAGAAGATTTGAAGCCAAATAAATTTTTGGGCGGAAAAGATGTAAAAGAAATATTAAAATTTGCTGGAATAGAATCTAATGGCGTTTACAAAATAATAGCTGTGGATGTTCCAAAGATTCATCCTTTTGCAACAGAAGAGTTATTGATGCCGGTTATTGCAATAGTCAAAGCAAAGGATTTTGACGATGCATTAGAAACATCATTAAATCTTGAGCAAGGGCTACATCATACAGCGGGAATTTATTCTAATATCATAGAAAGGCTTAATATTGCCGCTAAGCAAATGCAAACATCAATATTCGTAAAAAATGGATGCTCCTTAGAAGGTATAGGTTTTTCAGATAACAATCCAGTAAGTTTTACTATAGCAAATAAAACAGGTGAAGGTTCAACAAGTGCAAGAAATTTTGCAAGAAAGAGAAGATGTGCTTTAGTTGATGCCTTTTCTATTAGGTGATGAAGTATGAAAGATTTAATAAATAAAACAGAAATAGTATTTCAAGGAAAAGCTCTCAGTAAATTAAAAGAGATAGAAGAAAAGAGAATTTTAATAATAACAGATTCTTTTATTGCAAAAAGTGTTCTTATGAATAAAGTTTTAAGAAGCATAAACGCATCAAATAAAGTTGTTATATATGACAAAGTTTTGCCTGATCCAAGCCTTGAAATAATAGGGCAGGCTTTATCTCTATATATAAAAGAAGATATAGATATAATAATAGGATTTGGCGGAGGATCCTCAATTGATTCTGCAAAAGGTGTAATATATTTTGCTAAGGAAGTTACAAATAAAGATGTTTATTTTATAGCAATACCAACAACAAGTGGAACTGGATCTGAAGTTACAAGTGTATCAGTAATAAAGGACAATGATACACAAGTAAAACACTTGCTACAGTCTTATGATATGTTACCGGACTTGGCTATCTTAGACACTTGTCTTGTTAAAGAACTTCCAAAGAAAATAATTGCAAATACAGGAATAGATGTTTTAACTCATGCAATTGAGGCCTATGTTGGTAAAAATAGAAGCTCATATTCCGATGCTTTAGCAGAAAAAGCTGGAGAATTGGTTGTTAAATATCTCTATAGAAGTTATAGAAATATGAACGATATTGAATCCAAAGAAGAGATGCATTTGGCATCCATGATGGCAGGTATGGCATTTGAAATGGCAGGGCTTGGAATAAATCATGCAATAGCACATCAAATAGGAGCTAAATTGCAAATACCTCATGGTCTTTGCAATGGTATTCTCTTAACAAGTGTTATAGGATTTAATTCGAAAGTTGAATCAATGAAAAAAAGGTATGCTAATTATGCAAGAAAGATTGGAGTTACTACAGCTAAAGATGATACAGAAGCAGTAAATAATTTAAATAAATTTATTGAAGTCTTACAAGCAATTATGGATATGCCAAAAAGCTTAAGCGAATGTAATGTGTCAAGAGAAAAACTATTAGAAACGAAGAATCAAATTGCTGAGAATGCTTTAAAAGACAATTGTATGAAAACTTCTGTAAATAGTATAAGTATTGATGAAATAAAAGAAATTATTGAAAAGATATATTAGCTTTTATAAGATTATTATGAGATTAAATCGTCTTGGAGGGATTTATGAACATTAATAAAAAATATAAACATATACCTAATATAAAAATCAATGAAAAATATACAGACGGAAGAAGCAAAATTGACATATATTCTATTTTTGGAAAAGAATATTTAGAAGAAATTCAAAGAGTTATTTCTGATGTAACAGGACTTGCTTTTGTCACAATTGATTATAAGGGAGAGCCTCTAACAGAGATGACAAATTTCTCTAAAAGGTGCAGATATATTAGAGAAAATGTAATGTGCAAAAAAATATGTGAATTATCTGATGCATCTGGAGCTATAAGATCAGCTGTGTCTAAAAAAACATCAATATATTTTTGCCCTTTTAATTTATTAGAGGTTGCAATCCCAATTGTTATCAATGATAAATATTTAGGTGCCTTCATAGGCGGTCAAGTAATATGTGAGGATGCTCCTGAAAAAGTCTTAAGGATGCAAGAACAACTTTTACTTGATGAAATAGATCTGGAAAGTTTACATCTAAATGATATAGATATAAATTCAAAAAAGTATACATTTACAGAATTTGAGTCAATTGTAAGATTAGTTGAGCTAATAATTTCAGAGATAATAAAGAAAGAATTAATTTCAAGTTATCATGAAAGTAAAAATAAAAAGAGAATAAAGGACTTAGAAGAAAAGGTAGAAAAGCTTGAAGGTAAAAACTTAGAGCTTAAGAACAAAATCTTAAAAATTAATAATAATTTAAACAAACTTTTTTTAAACGATATGATGGAATCACTTTCAAATCTTGCTTTAATAGAAGAGGCAAAAAATACCAGCCAATATAGCGAGTATTTGAGGAATTATTTCATTAACTCAATTGAAATTGATTCTGATTCTATAAATTTTGTTTATAAAACTTTGATTAATTATTTCAAAATGAAAAAAATCCAATATAAAGATAGATTCAAATATGAAATTAATATCGATGATGATGTTAAGGAATGCAGCATGCCTTTTAAAATATTAATTCCTTATGCTCTAGTTATGTGTTATCTAGGACTTAATTTCAAAGAGGATGAGTACCATATTGAAATAAATGTAAAAAGAGAGGAAGACAATATAATTATTTTAATTAATGATAATGGAGTTGGAATTTCAAAAGAAGCATTTGAAAGGTTAAAAGATATACATAACATAAGCGGAGAAGTAAAAAATATGTTTGAATATATAAAGAATTTGGAAGATGATTTCAAGAAAATATCAAATGGAAAACAAGAGATAAATATTTTTGAAGATAATGAAAAGACAGTTATCTCTATAAAATATCCTATAAAAAATTAGGGTGATTATATGTATAGTGTTCTATTAGTAAGTAATCAAACCTTAATGAGAGATGCATTAAAAAAAATAATAGAAAAGAATGAGAAATTCAATATATTTGGAGAAACAAATTCTTATAATAAAGCAATAGATTATGTTAGAAATAACAATATTAATTTAGTTTTTTCTGATTTCATAATGCCTAACATTACAAGGGTAGATTTTATAAATAAAATCGAAAAAGCAAATAATAAAACAAAAGTATTGCTAGTAGCATTTCCTCATGATGTAGTTTTTGAAGGAAATGAAAATATAAATTTAAACCAAATAATATTAAAGCCTCTAACATATGAAAAAGTTAATGATAAGCTAGAAAAATATGACGCTATAAATCAAAAGAGTTATGAAAAAGATTTTCTATTTAACATGGAACAAACAGTTAATATGAATGACTTTATTGAAGTTAATGAGTATTTAATTGAGATAATAAATGAATTTGATTTTAATAGTAGTGATGTAAAAGTCAAGGATGAGATAAAAGACAAATTAAAAAACTTAGGAAATAAAATAATTAATTTTAACAGTTTTGCAGAAGATAAAGATCTACTATACAAGGATTTCCCAATTAGTGATTTAACGGTAAAAGATAAAAGACTCTGTAATATATGGATGTTTAGAATTATTAATTATTATTTTAAGAAAAAAAGTATTGCAAATTATCCAATATTAAAAGACGTCTTTAAGTATATTGAAAATAATTTAAACAAAAACATTTCTCTTAATGATGTTGTGAAGGAATGTAATATATCCCAAGGTTATTTAAGTAGGCTTTTTAAAAATGAATATAATCTAACTGTTGTAAATTATATTCATTTAAAGAAAATAAATTTAGCAAAAGAATACATATTGTTAGAGAATAGCAGTGTTTTGGATATAGCATTTAATTTAGGATATAACGAATATGGTTATTTTAGCAAAGTATTTAAAAAATACGAGAAAATGACAGTTGAGCAGTTTAGAAAAGCTAGGTGATATAATGAATAAATTTATTATTACATCAGAATCAGTTACAGAAGGTCATCCTGATAAGGTATGTGACATAATATCAGATTCAATTTTAGATGAATATTTAAAAAAAGATAGCAATTCAAGAGTTGCTATTGAAAATATGATTTCAAACAATCTTCTTGTTATAGCTGGAGAGGTAACATCAAAAGTAAAGATAGATGTGGAGAAGGTTGCTTTAGATGCAATTAAAGAAATTGGATATTCAACTAATGAATCAGGTTTTGATGTAGATAAAGCTATTATTCTTACAAATATAGATGAGCAGTCAAAGGATATAGCAATGGGGGTAAATCAAGAAAAAATTTGTGCAGGAGATCAAGGACTTGTTTTTGGTTATGCAACAAACGAAAGTAAATCCTATCTACCTTTAGCAGTTGAACTTTCTCATGCTCTTACAAAAAGACTTTCTGAAGTTAGGAAAAAGGGAATAGTTCAAGGTTTGTACCCTGATGGAAAATCTCAAGTTAGCTTGGTATATGAAGATGGAAGACCTAGTTATGTTAAGTCAATAGTTCTTGCTGCACATCATAAGGCAAGCAAAGATATTGCACTTTTAAGATACGAGCTTATCAAGGAAGTAGTAATGAAGGTTATAGATAAGTCTTTGATAAAAGGCGATACTTTAATCCATATAAATGCAACTGGGAAATTTACAATTGGTGGACCAAAGGCTGATGTAGGATTAACAGGACGAAAAATAATTGTTGATACATATGGAGGAATTGGAAGACACGGTGGTGGAGCATATTCTGGAAAAGATTCATCTAAAGCTGATAGATCAGCATCTTATATGGCAAGATACGTTGCGAAGAATTTAGTAGCAGCTGGATTATGTGATAAGTGTGAAATACAATTGGCCTATGTTATTGGCAAAGAAAATCCAGAAAGTGTATATATAGATACATTTGGAACAGAAAAATATGATCTAGAAAAAATTTATAAGGTAACTGAGAAGGTTTTTGATTTGAGTATCGATGGCATAATAAAGAACTTGAAGTTACAAAGGCCTGTTTATAAAAAAACAGCGGCTTATGGTCATTTTGGAAGAGATGAAGATGAATTTACTTGGGAGAAAACAGATAAAAAAGATGAACTAAAAAACTTAATTAGGTAGGTGTACTATGGATATTTTAACAATAATTGCAGGTTTTGCAGGAGGAGCTTTCGGAGCAGCTTTTGGTTCGATACCAGCTTTTATCTTGACAGGAGTGTTTGCTTTAATAGGATCTATTTTAACCCTTTCAGGAGTTACAGATTATATTGTTGGTAATGTGGCATTTGGTCCATTCTTTGGTCCACATGTATCCTTTGCTGCGGGAGCTGCCGCAGCAGCATATGCAGCAAATAAAGCTAAAAAGCTAGATAATGCACAAAATGTTTTAGCATCTCTTTTTGGTATTAATGATATAACCACAATTTTGGTTGGTGGAATTTATGGATTAGTAGGTATAGTAGCCTTTACATTGATAACAAAACAATCTGTATTTGTAACAGATTATCCTGCTTTTTGTGTATGTATAGTTTTATTTTTAAATAGAATTATCCTTGGAAAGACATCAATTATAGGTACATTAAAAGATGGAGAAAAAAGAGAGATTTTTCCTAAAGTTGAAATAATACAAAATTCAGTAAATGGGTTCCTGTTATCACTAGGAATCGCCATAATTGGTCAAAAGCTTATTGAAGCTGGAGTTAGTAAAGATGCTATGGCAATTTATCCTGTTTTTGCTTTTGGAATTTCAGCCCTATCACTTATTTTCCTACAAATGGGTTATTCTATTCCAATTACGCATCACGTAACATATCCTGCAGCAACTGTATTTATTTTGACGCAAAATATATTTTTAGCTGCTATCACAGGATTCATCAATGCAATACTATGGGTAATTGCAGGCAGAATTTTTAATTCTCATTGTGATACATATATTGATCCACCTGCAATAGTAATTGCAGTTAGTATGTTTATAATAAATTTAATTTTCTAAAAAAGGAAGTAATATGTTGAATAATAATGAACTTATAGCAAAAATTTCAAAAGAAGTTTTACAAAGATTAAATGATATAGATAATCACAAGATTGTTGTAGGTGTATCAAATAGGCACATACATCTATCTAAAGAAGATTTAGAAAGCTTGTTTGGAAAGGATTATGAGCTTACTGTTAAATCAACATTAAAACAGCCAGGTCAGTTTGCAGCCGAAGAATGCGTAACAATACGAGGTCCGAAAGGTGAATTTAACAATGTAAGAATTTTAGGACCTATAAGAAAAAAATCACAAGTGGAAATATCTCTTACAGATTCTTTCAAACTTGGTGTGAAGGCACCTATAAAAGAATCCGGGAAACTACAAGGAACTCCTGGTATTCAAGTTATTGGACCTTGTGGACGAATAAATATGCCAGAAGGAACTATTATAGCTCTTAGACATATTCATATGACTCCTGAAGATGCAAAGTTTATGGATGTAAAAGATGGTGATTTTGTTGATGTGCAATTTTTTGGCGAGAGAAAAGCAGTAATGGGCAATGTACTCATTAGGGTAAGTGATAAGTACAAATTGGAAATGCACTTAGACACTGATGAAGCAAATGCTGTAGGTATAAAAAACAATGACTATGTTGTTTTGAAAAAATTTACTAGGTGAGAAATTGATAAAGAATAAGGACTTATTAAAACTTTCAAACTTAATAAAAGAAAACAAATTTGTTGACTTTAAAGATGGTGAATTAAAAGTTGGAGTGGATCTTGGAACTGCAAATATTGTACTCGTTGTTACAGATGTGAATGACAACCCAATCGCAGGCTTAATTAGACGTGCCAAGGTTGTAAGGGATGGAATTGTTGTTGACTACTTAGAAGCAATAAAAATTGTCAAGGATTTAAAAGAAGAGCTAGAAAAATTACTAAATGTAGAGCTTATATATGCAGCTTGTGCTATACCACCAGGAATTGATCCTAGGAGTGTAAAAGCTATATCTAACGTTGTTGAGTCAGCTGGTTTTATAGTTACAAACATAATTGATGAGCCAACAGCAGCTGCGAAAACATTGAGAATAAAAAATGGCGCAATTGTTGATTTAGGTGGAGGAACAACTGGGATAAGTTTGATGAGAGATGGGAATGTTATAGGAACATGGGATGAACCAACAGGTGGTCATCACATGAACTTAACGATAGCTGGATACTATAATATAGGCATAGATGATGCAGAAGAATTAAAAATAAAATCTAATAGCAGAGAAATATTAACTATAGTAAAGCCAGTATTAGAAAAAATGGCGATTATAGTAAAAAATGTGTTAGTTAATAAAGATGTACAGGCCTTATATTTAGTTGGAGGAGCTTCAAATTTTGACGGAATAGAAGATTTATTTGAGAAAATAACTGGGATAAAAACTTATAGAAGCGAAGAAGCTTTATTGGTAACACCCTTAGGTATTTCAAAAAGTTGTATTGGAGGAAAATATGGAAAACAACATGATTGATGAAGTCATAAAACAAGTAATTGAAGAATTAAAAAAAGAAGGAAGTATAAATAATTCATTTGAAAGTTGTCAAACAAATTACGGAGTTTTTGACAATATGGATGAAGCAATCGAAGCAGCAGATAAGGCCCAAAAACAACTTTATGATCTTTCGATTGACGAAAGAGATAGATTTGCAGATATTATAAGAGAGACAGTATTAAAAGAAGAGAATTTACAACTTCTTTCAAATATGGCTGTTGAAGAAACTAAAATTGGAAGAGTCAGTGACAAGGTAATAAAAAATAGAGTAGCTGCAATAAAAACTCCAGGGAAAGAAGATTTGAGGACAAATGCATTAACAGGGTCAAATGGTCTTATGATTGAAGAATATTGTCCTTTTGGAGTTATAGGATCTATTACACCAACTACTAATCCAACAGAGACTATAATATCAAATTCAATTTCAATGATAGTTGGTGGTAATTCTGTTGTGTTTTCACCACATCCTCGTGCAAAAGAAACTTCAATAACTCTTATTCAAATGCTTAATCAAGCTCTAGTTGCAGGTGGAGCACCTGCTAATTTAATAACCATGGTGAGAGAACCATCTATTGAGGCTACTAATATTATGATGAACCATCCTAAGGTCAGACTTCTTGTAGCAACAGGTGGTCCTGGAATTGTTAAGACAGTTCTTTCATCTGGCAAAAAAGCAATAGGAGCAGGAGCTGGTAATCCACCTGTTGTTGTTGATGAAACCGCAGATATTGAAAAAGCTGCAAAAGACATCGTTAACGGAGCAAGTTTTGATAACAATGTACCTTGTATAGCAGAAAAGGAAGTTTTTGTAGTTGAATCTCAAATTGATAATTTGATCTATTATATGAAAAATAATGGTGCATATTTATTGACATCTGAAAATGATATAAGAAATCTTGATAACACTGTTAGTCAAGAAAATGGAAAACCAAAGACTGAATTCGTAGGAAAAGATGCAAAATACATTTTAAGTAAAATTGGAATTGAAGTTTCAGATGATATAAGGCTTATTATTTTTAAAGCAAACAAAGAGGATCACTTAGTAACTGAAGAAATGATGATGCCAATACTACCTATAGTTCCTGTTCCTAATGTTGATGAGGCAATAGAGTGTGCACATAAGGCAGAACATGGAAATAGACATACTGCAATAATGCACTCAAAAAATGTTGACAAATTATCAAAAATGGCAAAACTTTTAGAATGTACAATTTTTGTAAAGAACGCACCTTCATATTCTGGAATTGGTGTTGGTGGAGAGGGCTCTACTACTTTTACAATTGCCGGTCCTACTGGTGAAGGTATAACAAGTGCTAAGAGTTTTTGTAGAATAAGAAGATGTGTAATTAAAGATTCATTTAGCATTAGATAAAATAGAAAAACAAAAAAATATATTTATTTAGAAACCCCTAAATTTTTGAGATTTAGGGGTTTGTTATATAAACATGAATTAAATTAAGTCAAATTTTTAAATTATAAAGGCGCCTTTTTTATCTATATTAAGTCTTACGACTTCATAAGAATTTGAGAGTTTATCTAGTTTATTTTTGATTTCGTCTTCTGATGTTTTGTCGCTTGCCTTTAAGACTACCATTATTGTTGAGCCAGCACCACTTAGGTAGTGACCAAGGGCCTTGCTGTCATCAATTATTTTTTCAATTTCATTAATTTCTGGAATTAGTTTTAACCTGTAGGGTTCGTGAATTTTGTCTTCAAGGGCAACTTTTAAATTTTCTTCATCGCCAGAGATTAGTGACAAGATGACCATAGAAAGCCTTGATAGGTTAAAGACAGCATCTTCCTTTGAGTAAGTCCTTGGCAAGACATCTCTTGCTTCCTTTGTAGGGAGTTTGAAGTCGGGAATGATTGCTAAGAATTTAAAATTATTTGAAATTTCTAATTTTTCTACATAGACTTGGTCATCTTTTAAGATTGATGCCACAGCATTGCCAAAAATTGTTGGAGCCACATTATCTGGATGACCTTCCATCTTTGCTGCAATTTTTAAAATTTCCTTCTTGTCAAAGTCTCTCTTCATCATGTGAAAGGCTGCCATAATACCCATGACAATGCAGGCAGCTGATGATCCAAGACCACGTGAAAGAGGAATGTTTGCGTCAATGTCAAAGTCCACTGGAAGGACTTCTTCATCGTAGAAGTCGAAGGCATACTTGTAGGCCTTGTAGATTAAATTTGTTTTTAAATTATTTTCAAATTCATCTTTATCATCAGTGACTTTAAACTCGCAAGTGTTGGCTAGGTCAAGGGCAAGACCAAGGACGTCAAAGCCAGGTCCAAGGTTGGCAGAAGTTGCTGGCACAGAAATTCTCTTGCCACGTTTTGCAAATTTTAAAACTTCTTCTTCAATTTCATCTTTTTGAATTTTTGTCCTGTGAATAATTTTTTTATTTTTTAATTTTTTAATTTCAGATGGAATTTTTACTCCAGTTTTTTCGTGAAGGATATTAATATTTTCGAACTCGTCATCTGAAAGATTTTCTCCCAAAGCTTCAAGGACTGTTGAAGAAAACTTGTAGGGACTTGCAGTTGATAAGATCACAGTCTTTTCAAGCCCAAGCTTGTCTACAATATTTTTTGCAACTCCTGTGTGGGGGTCCATTAAATAATTTTCTTCTTCAAAGGCCTTCTTTATTGCATTTTTTGTTTCTTCTTCATTGGCATAGCCACACAAGAACTCCTTAAAGTCCCCCTCGAATTCAAAGACTCCCTTGTCCCTTAGATCATCCATCTTTTCTTTCACTATAGCATCTGATGACTTGTGGAAGATTAATCTCTCAAGATTTGATGAAACTAAGATGTCCATAGATGGAGAAATTGTCTTTACGAGGTCCCTGTTGGCATCGTATCTTCCAGTTGTGAAGAAGTCTGTCAAAACATTGTTGTCGTTTGATGCAATGACAAGCTTGTCAATTGGTAGACCCATTTCCTTGGCGTAGTAGCCAGCCAAGATATCTCCAAAGTTACCTGTTGGGACGCAGTAGGAGATTTTTTCGCCACCAGATATTTTTTTATTTTTAACTAAGTCTGCATAGGAATAAAAATAATAAACAATTTGGGGAAGGAGCCTGCCAATGTTAATGGAGTTGGCAGAAGAAAGATAAATATTTTCTTTCTTAAGCTCTTCTTTTATCGAAGCATCGTTAAATATTTTCTTCACAGCAGATTGAGCATCGTCAAAGTTGCCATCAATGGAAATAACTTTTGAATTTAAAGAACCTGTTGTATCCATTTGAGCCTTTTGGATGGAGCTCACACCTTCTGTTGGGTATAAAACCAAGATGTCAATGTCCTCTGTGTTGTAAAAACCTTCTAGGGCAGCCTTGCCAGTGTCCCCTGATGTTGCAGTTAAGATTAATGTCTTGTCCTTGATGCCAAGAGATTTTTTGGAGTAAGACAAGAGGTTTGGAAGAAGGCAAAGGGCAAAGTCCTTAAAGGCAGAAGTCCTGCCATGGTAAAGCTCTAGGTAAAAATCCTTTTGGTAGGACACTTTTGCAATTTCATCTTCAAAGGAAGCGTAGGATCTTTCTATAATCTTTAACAAGTCCTCCTTGTCAAAGTCTGTAAGATATAATGAAAGAATTTTGTGGGCCAAGTCTGTGTAAGATAGGTCCAAGTTATCCATTATGTCAAAGGCAGGGAAGGACTCTGGGACAAAGAGGCCTCCGTCTTCAGAGATTCCTTTAACAATGGCTTCTCTGCCAGAAATTTTTAAATTTGAATTTCTTGTTGATAAAAATTTCATAGGTCCTCCTCAATCTCTGCCAAGAAAACTTTTGAAAGGTCTCCAAGGGCATCACGCAGGTCATCAAGGGAAACTTCCTTTGTTACTATTAAGTGTTGGTCGCCTAGGACTTTTTCTTCTTCAATTAAATCTTTTAATTTTTCTGCAAGCTCACAAGTCCTTACATAAAATTTATTCTTTAAATTATTTTTAACTTCATAAGTATTGCCTGCGTCATAAAAAGTTTTGATTTCTCTTTTCGCAAGAACTCTCAAGAGGTCCCGCATTACTGCATCGGCAGTTTCAAGCTTGCCTGCACCAGGACCCTTTAGCTCGTAGGCTGTGAAATTTTCTCCCCAGACCTTAATGCCATTGGTGCCACCAAAAGTTTTTGCAAAGAAATTATCTTTTACAAATGTAGGGATTACAGAAATATTTATTTTGCCCTCAGCTAACTCTGACTTGGCAAGCAGTCTAATGGAGTAGCCCCTTTCCTTTGCAAAATCAAAATCAGATTTATTTACATTTTGAATGCCAAAAGTAAAAATTTCATCTTCATTTATTTTTGCATTGTAGATGAGAGAAGATAAAATCCTAATCTTTCTCATGGCATCAAAGCCACCAACATCAGCAGTAGGATCAGCTTCAGCATATCCAAGCTCTTGGGCTTCTCTTAGGACCTCGTCATAGGAGGAGCCTTCCACTTCCATCTTTGAAAGGATGTAGTTGGAAGTCCCATTTAAAATCCCTTGGACCCTATTCATATCGCTGAAGAAGGTCTCTTCCATAAGAGGATGGATTACTGGAATGGCACCAGCAACTGCAGCCTCGTAGGAGAAGAAAATATTTTTTTCTCTAGCAAGCTCATTTAATTCTTCAAAGTATTTTGAAACCACAGCCTTGTTGGCAGTGACAATATTTTTGCCAGCCTTCATAAGTCTTACAATTCTTTCATGAGTTTCTTCAAGACTTGATGTCACATCAATAACTGTATCCACATCAGAATTTAAAATTTCGTCAAAATCATCTGTGAATGAAAGGCTCTCATCTAGTGGAGACCTTTTTTTATTTTTATTTCTTATTAATACTTTTTCAATTTTTATATCAAAATTATTTTTTAAGAGGGCATCTCTCTTCTTGTATAAGATTTCTTCGACACCTGTTCCCACAGTGCCAAAGCCCATTATTGCAATTTTCAACTTAAACCTCCAAGACTTTTTCCGCAATTTGCACTGCGTTAGTTGCAGCTCCCTTCCTAATGTTGTCGGCGCAAGACCATAGGTTTAGACCATTTTCCACAGTGAAGTCACGTCTAATTCTGCCAACAAAAACTTCATTCTTGTCGGCTGCCATTAGGGGCATTGGATAAACTTCATTGGCAAGATCATCTTTAAGGACCATGCCAGGGTAGTCGGCGATGATTTTTTTCACATCATCCACTTCAAAAGGCTTTTCCACTTCAACGTTAATGGAAATTGAGTGGGAGAACTTAACAGGCACACGAACTGTTGTTGCAGTAACAAGGATAGAGTCGTCGTGAAGAATTTTTTTAGTTTCGTTAATCATCTTCATTTCTTCCTTGGAGTAACCATTGTCTAAGAATACATCAATTTGTGGGATGCAGTTGTTCTTGATTGGATACTTGTAGGCAAGCTGAGTGCCTTCTTCCAAGTCAGAAATTCCCCTTATACCAGAGCCAGAAACAGATTGGTAAGTTGAATAAATTACCCTCTTAATCTTGTACTTGTCGTGAATTGGTTTAAGTGGAAGTACAGATTGGATAGTAGAACAATTTGGGTTTGCAATAATTCCCTTGTTCATTTTAATATCTTCAGGATTAATTTCTGGAACAACTAGGGGAACTTCTGGGTTCATCCTAAAGGCAGATGAGTTGTCAACAACAATTACTCCAGCCTTAGCTGCAATAGGAGCGAACTTTTCACTGACAGCACCACCAGCAGAGAAGAGGGCAATCTTGATGTCCCTTCCTTCAAAGGAATCTTCCTTTAACTCCTCAACAGTGTATTCCTTGCCACAATATTCAATTTTTTTGCCAGCTGATTTCTTGGAGCTAAACAAGTATAAATTGTCTATTGGGAAATTTTCTTCACTTAAAACCTTTAACATCATACTTCCAACAAGTCCAGTTGCACCTACAACTGCTACATTAACCTTCATCTTTAGTCCTCCTTATAAAATTCTTTATAGATTGCGCGAATTGCTTTTTCAAAATCTCGAGTTTCAACACCAATAATAATATTGATTTCGCTGGAACCCTGGCTAATCATCTTAATATTAATTCCTTCTCTGGCAAGGGCAGTGAAAGTCCTAGAAGACACACCCTTTTCATTTATCATACCACGACCAACAACGGCGATGAGGGAGATGTCCCTTTCCCAAGAAATATTATCCACGTTTAAATAAATCTTTAGCTCTTCAAGAACCTTGTTTAGCTTTGGTGTGATAAAGGAATCTGCCACAAGGACAGAAACTGAGTCAATGCTTGAAGGCATGTGTTCAATGGAAATGTCATTGGACTCGAAAACTGTAGTTAGCTTTCTGAAAAAGTCCTTCTCGCTATTCATATTTATCTTTTCAAGATTTATTACAGTGAAATCTTTTTTGCCTGAGATACCAGTTAAAATATTTTTGTTTTTTATGTCGCATTTAGAAAGGATCAAAGTTCCTTCATCATTTGGGGCATTAGTATTTTTTATATTGATAGGAATGTTCTTGTCCCTAAGTGGAAAGATGGCCTCTTCGTGAAGAACCTTGGCTCCCATATAGGAAAGCTCCCTCAACTCCTTATAAGTAATTGAACCAATAGGGGATGGGTTCTTGACGATTTTTGGGTCTGCAACTAAGAAGCCAGAAACATCAGTGAAGTTCTCATACATCTCTGCATCAAGGGCAGAGGCGATGACAGAACCTGTAACATCAGACCCACCACGAGAAAAAGTTTTGACCTTGCCATCTTCCTTTTCTCCATAGAAGCCAGGCACAACAGCTCTTTCATATTGAGTGAGAATTCTTCTAATGTTGTCCTCAGACTTTGGAAGATCCAAGACCCCGTTAGTGAAGGCAATCATATTTCTTGCATCCACAAAGTCAAAGCCAAGATAGGCTGCAAGGACTTGTGCACTTATGAACTCGCCACGGCTTATTACGAAGTCGTAACTTGCTCCATTTGTGATTTCATCCTTGACCTCAGCAAGAATCTTATCAATGTCTATATCCAAAACAAGATCATCAACAATATTTTTATAAACATTCTCGATGATCTTGTAAACTTCATTAAAATTTAATTCGTGGGCACTTAGTTCGTGGCACATTGCTAGAAGGTCAGTGACCTTGTGGTTGTTGTTAACTCCTTTTCCAGGCGCAGAAACGACTATGTACTTTCTTGCTTCGTCCTCTAGTACAATATCCTTAACTTTTTTCAGTTGACGAGCATCGGCAAGTGAACTGCCACCAAATTTTGCGACTTTCATCTTTTTCTCCTTTTTGTAAAATTAATAAAAACTTTTAACACAATAAAAATTGCCAAGTGAATAAGAATTATTTAATCAATCAAAACTACTTAGTAATAAAAAATTAAAAAACTAAACTTACAAAACAATCTCATAAATATAAGTAAAAATGTTAAAAGTAATTTTTTCGATTATACAATTATTTAGCCCAGTTGTCAATTAGAAGGGACTTAGTAAGGTAGGGAAAAGAAGGATAACACAAAAAATTTAACAAGAGGACAGAGAGAACAAAAATTTAAAATTTGAAAAAGAAAAAAGGCCGAGTGAACTCGACCTAAATATTCGTAAGCTATTAAATTTATTTTCGTGAGAAGGAGTTGCGTTTATAAAATTCTTTTTTCAATGCTTCTGCTATCAAGGCATAGACAAAGGAGATTAAAAACATAGAAAGTAGGGCCTTAATAGGAAGGTCAACTAAACCAAGGTAGGAGTTAATTGGACTGTAAATTATTCCAACCAAGAGGATGCTGACACATACAATAGCAAGGATTAACTTTTTGGAAGGTTTGCTTTTAAAAATTGGTCTTGCAGTCCTGACTATTAACATAACAACCATAGCTGAGATAACAGATTCTAACATCCAACCTGTTTGGAAGTAACTTTCCCTTGCCTTGAAAATATAAATTAAAACAAAGAAGGTCACATAGTCAAATAGGGAGGATATTATTCCAAAGATAATCATAAACCTCTTAATGAATTTCATATCCCACTTAACAGGATTCTTCAACCAATCCTCATCAACAGAGTCCGATGCAATTTGCAAGGAAGGGAAGTCAGTTAACAAGTTTGTAAGAAGGATTTGCTTGGGCAAGAGGGGCAAAAACTTCAAGAATAGACTTGCACCTGCCATAGAAAACATATTTCCAAAGTTGGCACTTGTAGCAACAAAGATATACTTCAAGGTGTTGATGAAGGTCCTTCTTCCTTCCTTAATGCCAGACAAGAGGACAGCAAGACTGTTTTGCAAAAGAACAATTGAAGCAGCATTCTTTGCTGTGTCGGCAGCTGTGTCAACAGAAATGCCCACGTCAGCAACTTTGATGGCAGGAGCATCATTGATGCCATCTCCCATATAGCCAACAATTTCACCAGCTTCCTTATAAGCCCTGATTATTTTTTCCTTTTGGTTAGGACTTATTTCAGCAAATATATCAATATCTAAAACTTTTTTATTAAGTTGACTTAGGGAGTAAGAACTTAAATCTTCGCCAAGCAAAATTTTTTCGGGATTAAGTCCAATTTGACTGCCAATATTTTTTGCAATCTCTTGGTTATCTCCAGTAATCATCTTTAAGGCAACACCAAGCTTATTCATTTGGCTAACAACATCCCTTATATCTTCCTTTAAGGGGTCAATGAAGAGCAAGAAACCCTTGAAGATCATATCTTGGGCCGCTTCTTTTTCAAGGTCGCAAGAATCATCTAAAAATTTGTAGGAAAGACCTAAGACCCTATAGCCTTGACTTGAATATTTATTAAAAGAATTTTTTAAGCTTGGGATGATAGCATCAATTGATCCAAGACTGCCATCACTTCCTTCGTAAGTTTTGCAAATCTTTAAGATGCTATCAAAAGCCCCCTTAGTGACCATTAAATTCTTATTTGAAAAATCATCATTAGTTTTCACAACGACACTTAAGAGTTTATTTTCAAAAGAGTAGGGGATTTCAAAAAGTTTTTTGTAGCCAGAAAAATCTTGTGACTTGTCACTTAAGATAGCTTCATCAATTGGATTGGCATAGCCCTCTTGAAAGTATGAATTAATAGCTGCAAATTTTTTTAAATCATGAGAATTTTCTCCAGCAAAATTGAGGCTAGAGTGGAGCTTAACCTTGCCCTGAGTAATAGTTCCTGTTTTGTCAGAACACATAACTGTCATTGAACCAAAGTTTTCAATAGAATTTAACTTTTTAACAATAACACCTTGCTCAGACATCCTCTTGGCACCCTGTGACAAGTTAACGCTAATAATAGCCGGCAACATTTGCGGAGTTAGACCAACAGATAGGGCAAGGGCAAACATAAAAGATTCCAAAAAAGACTTATTTAAAACAATATTAAACAAGAAAATCAAACCAATTAAGAGGGTAGTAACGTGCAAGATTAAATTGCCAAAATTTTTAATGCCCCTTTCGAAGTCTGTATCCGAATCCCTTTTACTAAGAGAATTTGTAATTTTTCCAAACTCAGTGTTCCTTGCTAAGTTTACAATAAGAGCCTTGCCAGACCCACTAATAAGGTGAGTCCCCATCCAAAGAGAATTTTTCCTCGCAGAGAGACCTGTGCTGGCAGGTAGCTTTCCGCAAGACTTCTCAACAGGGAAGGTCTCACCAGTTAAGCTTGACTCATCAGTAGTAAGAGAGTTGCCTTCAATAAGCAAACAATCAGCAGGAATCATATCACCAGTTTTCACCTTAATAATGTCACCAAGAGTTAAGTCAGCATTGTCTAACTCTTTAAAACTGCCATCTCTTAAAACAGAAGAGGTAACACTGACAGAAGAAAGAAGTTTCTTCACAGCGTCCTTTGCCTTGCTCTCATGAAGATAACTCAAGAGAGAAGAAATCAAAATAATAATTAAAATAATGATACCATCAGAATAATCCTTTAAAAAAATAGACAAGATAGCAGCGAAGATAAGAATCAAAGTAATAGGGCTTTTGAATTGAGATAAAAATATTATAAAGTTAGAAGAAGCCTTCTTCTCATCAAAAACATTTTTACCAGAAGACTCAATCCTATCAGCAGCCTCTTGACTAGTTAAACCATCACGGCTAGAATTTAATTCCTTCAATGCATCATCTATGTCATAAGACCAAAAATATTTCATAATACCTCCTAGATAGGTCAAATATATATCTAATAAGAATAAAATACAATAGGATAGATAGAAATAAAAATATATAAGTAAAATAAAAAATGTAAGTAAAATAAAAAAAGACCGAAGCCTCGGCCTATGATTTATAAAAACTTTGCAAAAACAAAATAAAAGACCCTATCAAGTAGGATCTTTGAAAAATACAAGTAAACACCTAACCACATTATCCCCACTTACAATCTATAGAAATAATTGTTGTTGGCATACCTATAATTTGAATATCAAACTTAAGACTAGGTTCTACTTTAGTAGAGGCACTATGTATTCTAAAACTAAATTGCCAACCCCTATCAAGATAAAGCTCAAGAGTATTCTTACTTCCTGGTTTAAACTCTAAACTAACAATTCTTGAAGGTAATTTTGCTATTGGTAACTTTGTATTTCTTTTTTTGCTAATACCATCTTTATTAAGGGTTCCTCTTAAATTAAAACTTTGGACTTGAGTTATTTGCTTGTTATCAATTCCTATAACTTTGTAAAAATCAAATTCTCCTAAGAGATGTTCAACCATTAATTGTGGTATGTCTTCTGAATGAAGAATATTCTGTTTATCAATTTCATTCTTAAAAGCTCTTAGTAGAGGAAGATAAACATCATCTTCCTTATTTGGGAGGTCTCGCCAATTAGATCCTCTAGATTTTTCAATATCTAAATAATCAAAAATAGGCTTTATCTCTTGCCAATAATTATTAGAACATTTAATTCCATACCATTTTTCTCCAAAATCTAAAGTTTTTGACAATCTGCTATGCTTAACGGCAAAATGATTATGCTTTACACTGAGTCCAATTTCCCACTCTATTCCCTTTCGGATGATCAAAACATCTCTTACATCACCTTGCTTTCCTTCGTTATCAGATTGAATCTTTAATTCTAGATCGTCACCATTTTCTTCTAAAATTAATGGTTCAAGGTCTAAAATTGTATTAGTTCCAGCTAAAGCACTAGCTTTATAAACATACTTCTCAGAGTCTTCTAAAGTATTCCATGCTTTTTTCGCAGCCTCGTAGCTAGAGTTTTTTTCAATATTTGCTGGTCTATATTTAGAGATTTCTTCGTGCAAAGTATTTAAATAAGCAAATTCATAAGCTCTTCCTTGATTATTACTTTTATTACTCATAGTACCACCTTTAAACTGTTTGAAATTGTTTCAAAATACTACTATTATTAGCTTTATTTAAAGCATTCTTTATGGACTTTGCCATCTCATAAGCTAAATTTACTGGGACAGCATTACCTATCATTTTATATGCATCGTTTAAGTTATTGTAATAAAACTTAAAGTCATCTGGGAAACCTTGAACTCTAGCACATTCTCTAACAGATAAACGTCTGTATAAATCTTCAAAACCAGGTTTAAATATTTGCTTGTTTTTCTCGACCTTAATCATCTTAGGAGCTTGAGGATGTAATTGACATTGCCTTCCTGAAGCTTGCACAGTAAAAGCCTGATCATCCCAGCCTCTTACTCTATTTCTACTCATAAACATAGGGGAGAAAGTTCCAATAAAATATTCGTGATTTAAAAAATTACAATTATTTCCATTAGTTTTATTTTTTTCTAAAGCAGGTATTGCATTATCTTTTAAATCATAGATAGAGTCTTTGAGAGTGATCTTATTTTTATATTTTTCTGGTGGAACACTAAAATCAATTTTTAAGTCCTTTCTAAAGCCAACATAAAACACTCTTTTTCTATCTTGTGGAACTCCATAATCACTTGCATTTAACAAGTGAATAAAGACATCATAGCCAGCATCTTCAAATTGATATACTATGTTTTCTACTGCATCTGTATGCCTTTTTGCCATCATACCCTTTACATTTTCAGCTAGAAAAAACTTAGGTTTTTTATCTTTTAGTATTCTTATGTACTCATAGAATAGTTGTCCCCTTGGATCGTCGATTCCTTTTAAAGCACCAGCTTCACTCCAAGATTGACAAGGTGGACCCCCTATTATACCGTCACAGTTAGGGAACATATCAGAAGGAATTTCGCAAATATCGCCCTTAATTAGTTTTGATTTGTGATTTTTTTCATAAGTTTCCCATATAGTTTTATCAAATTCATTAGCTGCTACTATTTCAAATCCTGCTTTTTGAAAGCCTAAATCTAAACCACCAGCTCCTGAAAACAAACTGATTAATTTCATTTTATCCTCCATAAAATTTCATTAACTCATTAAGAAAATAATTTATCAAATTAAAATAATTTTAATACATACCTATTATAACATTATAAAGAATAAAGCTAAAATTATGTAAGTAAAAAAGACCCTAGTCGTAACTAAGGTCTTGTAAGTTTCTATCAATTTTTATTCCCATTCTTCTTTTCCATACGTACAAATATATCCCAAACTATTCAAAATACTAGATTCTATTTTTTATTGTATCACTAAATCCACCTAATTATAGGACGTTTTCAGATTTTTAGTCCCGTCCAAGTCCAAGTACCGGAAGATAAGTCATGATTGTGTTTCTTCGTTCTTAGTTATTTTAAATTCGTAATCATTTAAATCATTATTAATTGTTGAGCCTTTATAATAATTATCAAAATCTTCAACTCGTGTAGTAATAATTAGATCTTCCATTTTTTCTTTACCATTTTTATTCTCCTGCTTGAGAATTTCTTCTTTTTCATAGAAATAATTAATATTAGATTTTTTATTTGATTGCATACGTTCAAATTCTTTCCATTGATATAAGATTTCATCTGCGATCAACTTTAATGAATCTTCAGTTCTATCAAAATATTCATCTGTTAAAAATTTAGAAATGACATTTATTATTGCATATTTCCCATATCTTAATCCCTCTCCATAAACGGTTTTATCAACTATTTCTTTTTCTCTCTTACATAGATACTTATACACTAAATACGAATAGTAAATTCTATCATATTTTTCAGAACCAAGATTTTTATTAAAGAACCTATCATAATCGCTCATAGTATATAGTGTATCTTCTGAACTTCTTCTCGCTACATTAGGCTTCCCATTTATTGCATATACAATTCTTATTATCGTATCTCTTTCAATAATTTGATCCTTAGTTATATAACCTTTTTCTAAGCCTTCAGAAAATTCACCTGTCTTTTTGTGATAAAAATAGCCATAATTACTAAACAAATAATTTTGAAAATCTATTTGAACTTCCGTATTTGATTTTCTATCAGCTACAGTAACCTTACTTTGATTATTTGTTGTTAATGAAAGATCATCTATTAATTTTTGTTTATTCTCTTCTTCTTTCATTTCTTCATCAAACGTAATAACTTTAACTAAAACTTCTTTATTATCAAATACGCTATTATCTATATTTTCATCCTCAAAAATAGTTGCTAAGGTATAAGCGGTTTGACCTCCATTTATGATTTGGGGATTTAATAATCCTAATTCTCCCATTCCATCTCTTCCAGTCCTTGAAGTAAATGATGTTTTATCAGAAAGTATAGTAAGTCCATTATTAAATAATGCAAATACATTATCTGAGCGATTTATAACAGAATCTTTTATCGATGCATTTACTTCATTATTTGATGCTCCCAAATAACTTCTTGGATTATATTTTAAAATTGAATTCTTATAATTACTCATTAATTTTGCAATTTCAGCTATTGGAACGAAAAATAACTGTACAGATGTTGTAAATTCGCCTTCTTTTACTAAATAATCCATCGTATAATTATTTTTTGAACCTAAATTTAAGTTTACAGATATGTCTGTTGCCTGATGCACCGTTCCCCTCACAATTGGAAACACTAATTCTTCATATGCCTTCTCATAGTTATAAATTTCAAAAGGTAATTCTAATAATTTCTCCATTGCAGCAGCCAACCCTTTATCTACATTAGCTAAAATTATTACGTAAAAATTATATCTACTAATTTGCTCTATTTCTGACAATTCACGTATTAACCCTTTTATTTTTCCATTGTAATCTTTGCCGTTTTTGTCCGCTTTTTCTCCTTTGCTTATCCTATCTATATCCATCTTATTTATCTCGTCTAAAGATATAAACTTTGTTTTAAAATTCTCATCATTAGTTCTAAATTTTGATTGAATAAAATATATTTCTTTTTTCTCATAATCAATATAATAAGCATCTATACCACCATCTTGTGGACCGTCACTTATAAATTTTTCTCTTTCTTCAAATGTTAGCAAATTAAATTTAGCTTTAAGAAGCAAATGAATATAAGCTCTAGAATTTGCAGCATTCACTTTGTTAATATCATTGATATCTGGATAATAACTTTTATAAGATTTAGGAGCCTCCTTTCTCAGTGCATTTAAAGTATTAATTAATAACTCATATTTATTCATATAAATTCTCCTTGTAAAATATGTTTCTAGGAATAAATTTTCTTCCTACTTCTTCGATTTTTCTTCCAAACTCTTAAGACTTGTATTGTTCAATTTTTCAATTGACATCAGCTGAGTTCTAGCAAGATTTCTTAGCTCTATCATTCTTTCTTTTTGATCCATACCTTTCCCGATAAGAACCGCATTATAGCTTTCCATATTTGCAAGCACCAATAACTCATTTAAACTTGCATAGTCTCTCATATTACCTTTTAAATCCTGATTTTCTTCACGCTACTCTTTAGCAGTTTTATTAAATAAAGCTACATTTAGCATATCTGCTTCATTTGCGTATTTATAGAATAACTGCTCGTATGTAAAATCTTTTAAGAGATATTCTTTAATTGCATCTGTATGAATTTTATAGTTAATCTTGGAAATTTCTCGATTAAGATTCCACCCCAGTGGCAATCTTGAATTTTCGTCTGACTTAAGTCTCTAATAGTATTGAATAATATAAAGCTTAAATTCTGGTGAAATCCATGAAGCAAATTCCATTGCAAGATCATAATGTGCATAGGTTCCACCATATCTTCCCGATTTTGAAATTATTCCAATAGCATTTGTGGAATCAATCCATTTTTGTTGTTTCATAGTGAATCTATTCAACCCTGCCTCATTTCTAAACGTGTTGAATTACACACGGTTAAAATTTGGATTATTTAAAACTTCCCATAAGCCTATAAATTCGAGAGTATTTCTATTTCTCATCCAGTTTTGAATAACAAATCTTGGATTATCTGAATTTTTATATTTTGCAATATCCGTTAAGCTTATATAATCATTTTTAAAATCTTCAGTATAAACTTTAATTGAAAATCCCTTAGCAGAAATTTGCTCTTTCTTAATTTTTGACAATACACTCCCTCCTTATTCTGGCTTAATCTTTATTACTTGTATTATAACATAAAAAATGGTCAGGCCACCGTATGCTTCCTGACCTAGCCTAAAAGCCTAAATCTATGTCTAGTTTCCAACCGTCTTCGATACAATTAAAATATGTCTCTTAACCCTGAAACTCATTACATTTAAGTATAGAAAAAGCACCTACTAATGTCTTGTAGTCTATATTAATTTTATTCCCATTCTTCTTTTCCAAATGTCCGATATATCCCAAACAGTTCAAAATACTAGATTCTATTTTTTTCTAGTACCACTAAATCCACATACTTATAGGACGTTTTCAATTTTTTTGTCCCGTCCCAGTCCCAGTACCGGATATTTTGTTTATTTTTAAGATAAAAACATTCTATTAAATTTTTAGAAAATCTTATCTCCCTTATGGAATCCTTAAATTTGTATTTTATACTAAGTTTATAAAATGAAGAGGAGGTTCATTTATATGGACAAATTGATATTAGAAACAAAAAATCTTACTAAAAGCTTTGGCAAGCAAAAAGCAGTAGATAATATTTCTTTAAAAATAAAAGAGAATTCTATCTATGGCTTGCTAGGACCTAACGGAGCTGGTAAATCGACTACATTGAAGATGATTACTGGAATGATTCATAAAACATCTGGTCAAATCTTTTTTGAAGGTCATGAGTGGAGTCGTGAGGATTTATCGGATATTGGTGCCTTGATAGAGATGCCTGCCTTGTATGAGAACTTATCAGCTAGGGAAAATTTAAAAGTAAGGACACTCTTACTAGGGTTACCAGATTCTAGGATTGATGAAGTTTTGGAAATAGTTAGTTTAAAAGATACTGGCAAAAAGAAAAGTGGTCAATTTTCTTTAGGGATGAAACAAAGGCTAGGTATAGCCATTGCCTTATTAAATAATCCTAAGCTTTTGATTTTAGATGAACCAACAAACGGACTTGATCCTCTAGGAATTCAGGAATTGCGTGATTTAATAAGATCTTTCCCAGAAAAAGGAATAACCGTTATTTTGTCTAGTCATATTTTAGCAGAAGTTGAACAAACTGCTGATCATATTGGGATTATTAATAATGGAAAATTGCAATATCAAAACATCATTAACCATAATGATAATTTAGAAGAACTTTTTATGGATGTTATAAAAAGTGGAATGGGGATGTAACAAATGATAAATTATATTCTTGCAGAAAATTTAAAACATAAGGGCACTTTCTTGAAGAAATTATTAGTAATTATGCCAATAACTTTAATCTTATTGTCATTATTTCTTATGCCAAGTTATTTCACTACTAATTCCTATAACTGGTGGTACGTCATAATAATGCCTGCAACTTTTGCCTTAATCCCAGCAATGATGGATAGAAAAGAAAGTAGAAAATTAAACTACAGAGCAGTTTTTCCTCTAAATATTAACCTTGAAAAGTTATGGGTTTCAAAAATAATTACAGCATTAATTTATATGAGTATTACCACTATAGTTCATATGCTAGGGGTATATATTTTTCAATTTTTAATTGGAGGGCAATTAAGTCCAAACTATACATTTACAACCTTGCTATTTGCTAGTTCCTTACTAATAATAACTAATATTTGGCAAGTCCCTCTATGCTTTTTCTTAGCAAAAAAAATTGGCTTTATAGCAAGTATTACAATAAATGCAGTATTAGGTTTAGCCTTAGGAATCTTGATATCTGACAGTGCTTTTTGGATTTATTGTCCATATTCTTGGGGAATTAGATTAATGATTCCTGTTATGCATATTCTACCAAGTGGTGTTTTAATAGAATCATCAAATCCAATGATATCAAACACATCGGTACTTATTCCTTGTATTTTATCTATATGTCTATTTATATTACTGACAATTATAAGTGCAAAATGGTTTTCAAATCAAGAGGTAAAATAATGATAAAGATAATAAAATCCGAAATATATAAAATCAAGGGCACATGGCTTCCTTGGATTCACATAGTTTTACCTATAGCCTATTCTTTATTATTTTATCTGGCATCAAAAACCACTGGACTAGAAAATTTTGAAGAAAGTGATATAGTACAAACTTATTTTGTACTTTTAGGAGCAGTAATCCCACTAATATGCAGTTTTATAAGTTCAAAAGTTGTTGATATGGAAATGGGTGCTGGGAAATTTCAAGTGCTCTTATCTACTACAAAATCTAGAACTAAGGCTTATCTAGGAAAACTCCTTGTATTAGAATTGGGATTTGTTGTTTCGATATCTTCAGCTATTATAATTTTTGCAATATTAACAGGATATCAAAATATCTCAGATTGGCTTATTGAATTTTTCTTAATTCTTATTAGCAGCTTTTCTCTATACATGATTAATCTTTGGGTATCAATTGAATTAAGTAGTGGTGCATCTATAGGATTGGGTTTTCTAGAAACAATGATTGCTTTACTTTCAATGACTGTCATTGGTGATAGTATTTGGTATTTTATTCCTTGTACGTGGTCATCTAGACTTCCAGCTATGTATATTACTATGAGCAAAGTTTCGGATCCTTCCTATTTTTATAAAGAGTTGAGAATTTGGAGTTTTGTAGCCTTTTTTGTTATCTTAATCCTATTTATTTCCTCAATTATTTGGTTTAATAAGTGGGATGGGAAATCTGTTAGTGAATAAAAGTTTTAAATTAAAATTAGGAGGTGATAAAATGTCTTTAATTCTTGCAGTTGATGACGAGCTAGATATGCTTGATCTAATAAAAAACATTTTGAAAAAGAACAACCATCAAGTCGATGTATATCAAAATCCTTTAGACATTGATAATAGTAAGCTTAGTAAATATGATTTGATACTACTTGATGTTATGATGCCAGGTATTGACGGAATTAGTTTCTGTAAGAATATTCGAACTAAAGTAGACTGCCCTATTCTTTTTTTAACGGCAAAAACTATGGAAGAAGATATAGTTGAAGGCTTATTAATTGGAGGAGATGATTACATCACAAAACCATTCGGTGCAGCAGAACTCCTAGCTCGTATAGAGGCACATTTAAGACGAGAAAAAAGAGAACGACACACTAGTCTAAATCTCGGCGAGATTCGTTTTGATTTATCTTCCAATGAAGTCTTTGTAGGAGATGAAAAAGTTCATTTAACAAAATCTGAGTATCAAATTTCAGAATTACTAGCAAAAAGAAAAGGACAAGTATTTTCAAGAGAGCAAATATATGAGCTTATCTTTGGATTTGATGGTATAGGAGATTCATCTGCAATATCAGAGCATATTAAAAATATTAGGGCAAAATTTCAAAAATATGATGAAAATCCAATTGAAACAGTATGGGGGATCGGATATAAATGGAATTAAAATCAAAAGATCAATCTCTTAAACATATACTTTTTAAATACTTATTAAGTATTGGGCTAGGACTAGCAATCTCCATTTTATTAATCCTAGCTTTTATATCCGCGTCTTATCAATTTAAGTGGATATTTCCTGCAAACCATACTGAGAGTTTAATTCTTGAAAAAAGGATAGATATTGCCACTTCAAAAAATTTCGATAAATCATTGCTACCAAATAATACATCTTATCTATTTTTATCAAAAAACGAAAAAGTTGTAGAAACAAATATGAATAAGGATATCCAAGATATAGCCTTTAGCTATCATAAGGGTTCTGGTTACTCTAATGCCAATTTATCTTTTATGGAAATACAAAGATCAGATGGATATGTACTTGTAGCTTATAACCTAAAACCTTATTATAAAAGTCCTTGGATGCAAAAAAATCTACCACAAATAAATATTTTATTGCTAATTTTACTGATAATATTTTGCCTTATTAGTATTGTAACCACCACATTAATTTGGGCAAAGAAAATATCAAAAGAATTAAATCCTTTGCTAGAAGCTTCGGAAGAAATCGGGAAACAAAACTTAGACTTCCAAGTTAAAAAGTCAAATATCCAGGAATTTAATGCCATATTAGATAGTTTAGAAAAAATGAAAATAGGATTAAGTGAATCTTTAAGGACAAACTGGAGAGAGGAAGAGAAAAAAAGAAATCAGATTTCAGCATTAAGCCATGATATAAAGACTCCTCTTTCAATTATAAAGGGAAATTCAGAGTTATTGGGAGAAACAAATCTAACAGAAGATCAGGAAAGCTATCTCAATTATATTAGAAAAAACACAAACCGTATTGGTAAATATATTGAAACCTTAATGCTTGTTAATAGATCTAACCAAGCAAATGAATTAAACTTTTCTCAAATTAGAGCAAAAGAATTTGTAGAAAACATTGAAAAACTAGCTAAAGAATTCACATCGACTTATAAGTTAAATCTTTTAGAAGATATTAACTATGAGAATGGTGTTTTAATAATAGATTTGAAAAATTTTGAACGAGCCTTTCTTAATATTCTTAGCAATGCTGAGGAACACAGTCCTAAAAACTCAACCATTGAGTTACTTATATCTTCCAAAGCTGATGAGCTTCAAATATCAATAGTAGACCAAGGGCATGGATTTACAGGTGAAGACCTATTATATGCAACAGATCAATTCTACCAAGGAGACAAAAGTAGGCATTCAAAAGAGAACTATGGTATTGGTTTATTTGTTTCTGAACAAATTATTAATATGCATGGAGGAAGTCTTGTTTTAGAAAATAGGACTGATAAAATAGGCGCAAAAGTCAGCATATTATTACCTGTCAAGAATACTCTTATATAGGGTATTCTTTTTTTGTATTCATAAATTATATATGAGAATACTAAGTTTTTTTTCAGCTTTTTCACTCTTAGTAATGTAACCTATTTCCAAATTTTGAGTTGATTTTATAGGATGTATTTTTGTAATTGC
>NZ_KQ960238.1:56662-80000 GCF_001553125.1 Peptoniphilus sp. DNF00840 | reverse complement strand
AGAAGTAGGGAATGGATCTGCCATATTTCTTTTGCCAATTTTTCTATTTCTTTATTCATTGAATCAATTTCTTTTTTGTAAATAACACCAGTTGTATTAGTTGCTTTTGCAATCTAGTTTATATTATTTGTTGCATTTGAAATTAACCATTGTAGATTTCTAAATAAATTAATCCTCATAATATATACGCAAAAAAGACCACAGCTTGAAACTACGGTCTAATTTTTCGCCCAAATGTAAACCACTTGGAACTATTATTTTAATTATTCTTTTTTACTTCCAGTACCATTTGAGTACCAGTAGCCATTTTTCATTCTCCTTATAGCTTGTAATTAAGCCATTTTAGAAATTTTTGCGATTATTCCCACTCTTCTTTTCCAAACGTCAGATATATCCCAAACCATTCAAAATACTAGATTCTATTTTTTCTAATATCACCAAATCCACCTAATTATAGGACGTTTTCAAATTTTTAGTCCCGTTCCAGTCCCAGTACCGGAGAAAAATTTATAATTTTACTTAGAAAGTTTTTTAATATCTAATTGGTTTAATTTCTCTAAAGATATAAGTTGTGTCTTTGCAAGATTTCTAAGTTCAATCATTCTTTCTTTTTGCTTCATCCCTTTTTCTATTAATATTGCATTATAGGATTCCATATTAGCAAGTACTAATAGTTCATTAAGACTTGCATAGTCCCTCATGTTTCCTTTTAAGTCAGGATTTTCTTCACGCCACTGTTTTGCTCTTTTATTAAAGAGTGCCACATTAAGCATATCTGCTTCACTTGCATATTTAAATGATAACTGTTCATCTGTAAGGTCTTTTAATAAATGCTCTTTAATGGCATCTGTATGAATCTTATAATTGATTTTAGATATTTCTCTATGCAGATTCCAAGATAATGATAATTTTGAATTTTCATCTTCTTTAAGTCTTTGATAATCTTTAATTATATAAAGTTCAAATTCTGCAGATATCCATGAAGCAAATTTAAAAGCTATATCTTTATGAGCATATGTACCACCATATCTACCCAACTTTACGAATAGACCTACTGCATTAGTTGTTTTCTGCCACTTTTGAGGTGATAAAGTAAAAGCGTTACTACCAGCCTCTTTTAAATACCCCTCGAATTCGAGGGGGTTAAAATCTGGATTATTTAACTGCTCCCAAATACCAAGATATTCTATTGTGTTATAGTTTCGCATCCAATTTGAAACAACTACATTGGGTTCTTCCTTGTTTTTGTATTTTGCTATATCAGTAAGACTTATATAATCATTTTTAAAATCTTCAGTATAAACCTCAATATCAAAGCCTTTAGCAGAAATTTTTTCTTTTTTAATTTTTGACAATATACCCCCTCCTTATTCTAGCTTAATCTTTATTACTTGTATTATAAAATAAAAAATGGTCCGAGCACCGTATGCTTCCTGACCTAATCTTAGGGATAAATTATATATCCCAAATCACTGATTTTTAAATACTATAAGAAACTTCTTACCCATTATATATATATATAATTTTCTACTTTTATTTTATACGCTATTTTTCGGGTAAAACTCCCAAATAGGGGAGTTTTAATCCTACTCAATAATTACAACATTATATTTGTTTCTTATTTTCATAAAACAGTATCTATTTAGTTTCTATTCTTAAGTGTTTTATACCTATTTTTTATAGTTTTTGAGTTTTTTAGTATCAAAATAGTATAAACAGTGATACTGTTATTCTACAGCAAAACAAATAATTTATTTATAATACATATACTCTGTATATCATATAACTTTTTCAAATTCTACAATCTCTGAAATATCACAGTCTAATGTGTTACAAATCCTAAGCAAAACATCTGTAGTTACATTTTGCCCATTCTTTATTTTGTAGAATGTACTTTTACTCACATTTCCCTTTTCCATAAGTTCATTGTTTGTCATATATAAATCTATTAGTTTTTTAAACAAATTTTTATATGAAAACTTTCTTATTTTTATCTCCTTTACTCGCTTCCAATTACCAGTAATTCTTGGACTTTACCCGTATTTTTTATAAATGCTGTTGCAGCAGAAAGTATAGTTCCAATTTTATCGGGAATTTGAAGAGACTTACTGATTGCAGGTTGTACAACATATACTTTTACTTGCAATACTTTCGGTCCTTGCAATATTTTTTTTAAGGTTTTAAATTCTCCCCTAATAAATTTCTCGCTACTTGCTCTTAATACCCTTTCATTAATTTTATTAAGAAGCATCGTCTTAGAGGAAACCCAAATAGTACTTTTTATTGCCTGCTGAGTTACTTCATACACATCCCCTACTGACGAATTATATTTTCTTCCTTTCTTTGCTTTACAATGGTACATTTCCACATAAATGAAATCTCCATTTCCTTCAATAGTAATAAAGTCCGCAATTTCACCTGTTCCATGATCAAATATGATATGTGAAAACTTGGATTCTTTTTCTAAGTAATTTCTAAGTCCATCTTGAATAGAAATCATTCCACCAGTTCCAGTTCCACATTCTAAGCTTGTATCAACTTTCATATCCTCCCATTTCAACGCACAAATACGATTTGAATTATATTTTTCCAATTCTAAATTTCCTTTTAAGACTTCGTTTCCACAATAAATAGTGTCATCAGCTGTCTTGAAGGAAAGAGGATTAATAGAAAAATATTCTGACAAAGAATATTCTTCTTTTCCATTTTTACAAATAAATACTTCCTTTTCTGAACTATAATTTCCAATTAAATTACAATTTAAAACTTCACTTTTATCAAATAGCTCCACTTTAAATTTAATGTTGTTCTTATTTACCTCTACAATTTTAAATGAGACATCGGTTATTAACGCCTTTTCGTCTAGATTTTCTCTGTAAGCTATGGTACAAGGAGATATATATGATTTCTTATCCAAGAAGCAAAATAGTATATCTTTTTTATATTCTGAAATCCTAACGGGAATTGGTAATTTGTCATAATTTGTATTTGTTTTTACTTTTAATTTATCGTTAGAAATTTTTTCTCCGAATAAATCGCACCACTTAATATATTCAGGAATAGAAAAGTAGGAGCTACTCCAAAATTTTGAACCACTACTATAACCAATTGTGCTTTCATAACCATCTTTTTTAACTTTACAAAATGCATGACCAGCAGAAAGCATTTTACCTGTTGTTTCGTCGATTGATGAAGCAGTATTTGAGCCAGCGTAAATTCTATATGATTCTCCGCTTTCTGAATATCTATTCTGCATTCCTGTATTGAAAAATTCATAATCAGAAAACTCTGCCAGTACTCTATTCATTTCATTTCTTGAAATCTTGTCATAATGTTCTACAAAAGATTTTACTATTGATTCATAGACAGATTCTGTTTTATTTTGTGAATATATAAATAGTAACTTGGTTCTTGGTTGGTAATGGACAATATATAAACAAAACTCATTATTTAATACACTATCCCCAGCTAGCCATAATGGTTTACTACTTATCTTTGAGATTCCTACGATTGAATTCGTTTCTTCACTTCTATATATATTTTCTCCAACTTTTAATTCTTGTGGAAAACTTCCATATATATCAAAACTTGAAACTTTATATACTTTTGCATGGCAATTAGGTCGAACATTATTAAGAGATATTGATTCATCCTGTTCTTCGGGTTTTGTAAAATTATTCAAAACTTCATTAGCTTCTAAATCTCCCTCAATTTTTTTCTCTGACATATTTATTATCATATCTTGCCATACGACATCACTTGAATATAATTTGTGATTTTCAATTTTAAGCTTATCATCATTAATGGCAATAAATTTTGCGGTACCTATTTTTTCAGCATTAGTTCTTGCAAAACGACCGATGAATTGTAGAGTACTTGCAAGAGATTTATGTGGTTCATGAATTGCCGCAATTTTTAAATTTGGAAAATCGAATCCTTCGCCCAACATATCTACACAAATCACACCATCAAGTTCTTTTTTCTTAAGCAACATTATGGTTTTTTCAATAGTTCTTGTAGACATCGTACTATCAATTCGTTTCAGTTTTAATTTTGTAATATTTTCATATAATTTTTCTAATCCTTTTGCTTTATCTTTAGTATCAGTTCTTATCATCAAAAAATGATCATATCCACTTTCTCTATCATTAAGTAGAATTCTTTCTGCCTCTAAAGCAATTCTTTTATCTTTTTCAGGACCTTCATCTATTGGACTAAACATAATTTCACCAAATATTCCGTCCTTATATGCTCTAGATAGTGGATAATTATAAACTGTTTTACCTTTTATTTCTTTTTTGTCTAATCTGAATGGAGTAGCTGTGACAAGTAAAGATGGAATATTTATCATATTTTTTAATATTCGTTGCCAAGTTGGTGCAGGAACATGATGTGCTTCATCAATAATGATATAGTCAAAGACATTTTTTATCTGCGCCTCCGAAATGGATGCAGCCACGTGATGAGTAGCTACAACTACATCAGCTTTTAAAATGTCATCATCTACATTAATTCTATACAGATGTTTAGCTTCATATATCTTTGGAGCATTAGTATCTTTTGAAAACACTCCCACATATTTTAACGTTTTTAAACTTGCATAGTCGTTTGCAATTTGACTCCTAACCATAGCACTAGGAGTTACAATTAAGACTTTTGTTTTTTTTAGAATATATGGTGCCATCATAACAACTGTCGTTTTACCTGAGCCTGTGGGCATAACAATAACAGCGGAATCTTTTGAATTAAGTGTTGAATATGAAGCAATCGCATGTATTGCTCCTATTTGAGCATTTCTAAGTCCCAATTCTTTTTCCTCTGCAATTGGGAACCTTAAATTTTCATATAAATCGCTAAAATAACTGATTATAATCACCTACAAATTAAATTTTAGTTTAGCTTGATTAATCTATTTGTATTATATATTAATTATTTCATAATTTTTTTAACATACAATAAAAATTGGAATATTAAAAAATTATCTTATCTTTTTATAATATCTTTTATTTCTTGTGAAAAAGTGCTAGTTGATTTTGCACACATATCTTCATAAAAAGTTTTCACATCGTGATCCTTAAGAATATATCTAACCTGATTATTAGCTAAAGCAATTTTTAATATTCTTTCAATTTGTTGACTTTCCCAAGTGTCTATAAGACTCATTTTTTTAATTATTTCATGGGTTTTAGAAAATGATGGGCTTTCGCTTAATTGGTCTATTAAATCTTCCTTTTTGATATAATCCTCATCTTTGTATGTTCTTTCGATCTTCATTTCTCTTAGACATTCTTCATTTTTTCTCTCTAAGATTTCATTAGCAGCTGTTCTATCTATAATATTTTTTACTAATATTTCTAATTCTGATCCTTCAGTGTAATCGGCTTCTGTAAAATATTTTATCCTGTTTTCTTCTATCATCTTAAAAACTTTATTTTTTGAATCTTTTCCGTGGACACCAATGGAGTAGCCGCCATTTGTGTATACAAGTTTCATACATGGTATATCTGTATCGCTGTCGCCAATATAGACCATATTTCTGAAGGGAACTCGGTACTCATCTTCTTTAAAATAATCATTTACCTTCGTATCGTTAATATCAAGAGCACCTTTTTTTATTCTAAAGAGAAATTGGGTCTTACTCGTATAGTTTATACATTGTGCTGGCCAGACAGCGACGCCATCGGCATCGTAATAAAATGAACTTGCGTATATCTTTTTAAATTGGCTTGCTATTTTAGTTCCTTCAATCATTTCTTTTAAGCCTGATGAAATTATATAATGTTCAACTTGAATGCCTTTTTCTTTTCCATAGTTATTTATTCTGTCAAACCATTGGTCGACACCTGGGAATAATTCAACGCTTGCTCCATATTTTAAAAGAGTTTCCTTGTTGAAAACATGTCTACCTCTGGAATCTTTGGTCATCTTGTACATCCACGCCAAATTTTGATCCATATCATTGTCTTCTGCTAATTTATTAGATTCGCTCCAAAATTCGTCCACGTTCTGTCCTAAGGACTGTATAAATCCTTGAGCTTGCATATCATCTGGTGTAAGTGTCTTATCGAAGTCATAGCAAATTGCTAAAATTATATCTTTTTCTTTTTTATAATCCATGACTTTTACTCCTTATAAATCTATTTAGTTTTTTAAAACTGGACTACAAAGCTATTTTAACTAATTATATCACGATTTTTAGTAATTATACAAAAATTAAATACGATAAATACTTAAATAATAAAAAGTGATGCTACAAAAATTAATTTGTGGCATCACTTAAAATTTTCTATTTATAATTTTTATTCCCATTTTTCTTTTCCAAACGTCCGATATATCCCAAACCATTCAAAATACTAGATTCTATTTTTTCTTATACAACTAAATCCACCTAATTATAGGACATTTTCAAATTTTTAGTCCCGTCCCAGTCCCAGTACCGGAAAAAATTATAAACTTTACTTAAAAGGCGTCAGATTTCTATTTGTTGAATTTTAACTGCCTGGAATTAAACATTTAGAGCTGATATAATCTAAGTAATAACTTATAGGAGGTGCTTTTGTGCAAATAAAGACATTTTTTGACTTTTGCTCTGGAATAGGAGGAGGACGATTAGGTCTTGAAAATTGTGGATTGGAATGTGTAGGATCATCAGATACCAGTAGGTTAGCGAATACAACATACGACCTTTTATTTCCTAATAAAAAAGATATAAATTACGGTGATTTGAAAAAAATAAATCCAAAATCTCTTCCTAATTACGATCTTTTGATAGCAGGGTTTCCATGTCAAAGCTTTTCTGTAATAGGTAGACAACAGGGAACAAAAGATCCTAGAGGACAGATAATTTACTATCTAATGAACATAATAGAAGAAAACAAGCCTAAGGTTTTTATTTTAGAAAATGTAAAAGGTCTAATTAGCCATGACAATGGGAAAACTTTTAAAGAAATAACGAAAGCTTTATCTGATATTGGATATGATGTTTTTTATAAAGTTTTGAATAGTATTGATTATGGAGTGCCTCACATGAGACAAAGGATATTCATCGTAGGATTCCGTGGAGATCTTCATGTTCAGAAAAATGACTTTAAATGGCCTTTAACAAAACCTCGTGTAAATATTGCGGACTTCTTGTTTCCTGAAAATAATGAAATGCCAATAGAGGAAAAACGATGGTTCTACTATGATTATTTAAATAATGCTAAGAACAAAGGTAAATTTGATATCCACGAGATACTAAAGCAAGACAATTTAATAGTGGATACTCGCATGTCAGATTTGAGACTATATGTAAATAGAATGCCTACATTAAGAGCCCATAGAGACGGTATTTACTATGTAAGAAATAAAAAAATGTATTATTTAACTGGAGCAGAAGCCCTTCTATTCCAAGGATTTAATAAAAATCATTTGGCTAGAGTAAAAGATAAGGTAACTAATAGACATTTATTAATGCAAGCTGGAAATGCTATGACCGCAAATGTTGTTGAAGAAATAGGAAAATCAATATTAACTACTTTAGGAGGAATAAATGGATAATTGGAAAATTTTCGAACTAGATTGTACTGATTATTTAAACAAAGAATATGGTGAAAACTTTACACACCTAGGTTTCAGCGATTCAACTGTGAGTGATATCAAATATGAAAATAATTCAAAATTATTTTATATAGAAGCAAAAATGCCATCTGCACAAAGTGGTCAATTTGTTCTCTTACCAGATTATGAGAAGAAAGAGTTTATATTTTCTACAAGAAATAAGACAAAACAAAATGAAAACACTGATTTTATAATTCAGTATATGAATAAAAATTTTGAAAGATATGCAAACGCTGGAACCACTGGTGAAGATATAGAGATAGATCAAAGAATTTTTAATTCATGGATAGTAAATACTTATAAGGAGAAGATGGTTAAATTTTTTATCACAAAAGGAAACAATTATATTATATTTCCAATAGAAAAATACGGTGAATATTTTTCTATAACAGCAAAATATAGAATTAAAAAAAGTGGTTCATCTAAAGTTCCTAAAAGCAGTCAGAAAGATGTTTTAGAAAAAATCAAATCAATGAGCATTAAATTCAAACTATTAGATGACTTCGAAATAGAATCTATCCAGGATCTTAATAAAATGAAATTCAAAGTATTGGATTCTGATTATATGTTTAGCCGTAAGAAAGATAATGTTTATAGAATAAGAAAACTTTCTAACACTAGAAATGCTAATGTTATTTTCAGTATTCAGCTTCTTAAAGAACAAGACTCCGCAGATTTAAAAAATTTTATAAGTAACCTATAAATATTTAAAGTACCTAGATATCTGATTCTAGGTACTTTAAATATTTATTTAGAGATGACTTGTAATTCGAAATTTCAGGCTTATTAATCGGAAGATTAGTATTTCTTAACACATTATTTTTATTATCCTTATCTCTACTAAGTAAGTTCAATAACCCTTTACAAAGATCTAAGTTATATTGTTCATCAATATTTGTGTGCATATCAGAATATAAAATTTCTTTATCAATTCTTTTTAATCTACTAACTATATCAGAGGTTGTTTTCTTGTTATGACCTTTAGATAATAGCCAGTTGCTGAATCCCACTATATTCATAATTTAAAGCATCTCCTATTTGTTTTGTTATAAGTTGGAGTACATCAATAACGACAGAGTTTCCAAGTTGTTTATATGCTTGATTATTATTAGGATTTAATTTAAAACTATCAGGAAATCCCATTATTCGAGCACATTCTCTAGGGTGTAATCTTCTAGTTTTGCCATTAATTAAATATCCTCCCGTTTTAGCAAATACTCCTCCTCCATATGCAGATAAGGTTATAGCTATTCCTTTAGGTGAGTATATTCTTTCACCTTGTCCACCTTTTCCAACAGTTCCTACTCTGATTGTCGATGTAGAGTTGTAATTGATATCAATTTTTTCATTAAGTCTTAAATCTTCACGATCAACAATCAAGCTATTAACTTCATCATCGCTTATTAGAAGAAAATCTTCGACAAATTTATTTAACTTAAATGGTCTAGGAAATGTGAAAACTTCTCTATTTATATCATTCCTAAAACATATCATATATATTCTCTCACGCTTTTGTGGAACTCCATAATCAACAGGATTAAGAACGCTATATTGAAAACTGTAACCCAACTCATTCATAGTATTTCTTACTACATTAAGAGTTTTCCCACCGTCATGTGTTGCAAAATTTTTTACATTTTCAAGAAACACTACCATCGGTCTTTTTTCTTTTACAATTCTTGCTACATCAAAAAACAATGTTCCTCTGCTGTCTTCAAATCCTTGTTGCTTTCCACTAATAGAAAATGCTTGGCATGGAAATCCAGCACATAAAATGTCATGATCAGGAATGTTTTTTTCATCTACTTGTGTTATATCGCCTTCGGGAACATCGCCAAAATTCATTTTATAGGTCTCTTGAGCATATTTATCCCACTCATTCGAATAAACGCATTGTGCTCCAAATGATTCCAATGCAATTCTAAAACCTCCAATACCAGCAAATAAATCTATGAATTTATATCCTTTTAATGATTTTTCTTCAACTTTAATCATATAAACCTCCACCAAATAGCGCAGTGCGCTTATATTAATTACAGTATATAGTCTATTGTTTGAAATGTCAATAGTTTTAGTTGTAAAGACGCATAAATATATGATATAATGTACTATAGTATTGATTTATAAATTAATGTTCGGAGGATAAATAATGAAATTTAGCTACAAAAAGCTTTGGAAATTACTAATAGACCGAGATATAAAACACAATGAATTAATAGAGAAAACAGGGATTAGTAGAAGTACATTTTATAAGTTAAAAAGAGATGAGAACGTAACTACTGATATTTTATTAAAAATATGCATATTTCTTGATTGCGACATATCTGACATCATGGAAATAACAAATAATTAAATGAATAGAAAGGATAATTAGGGTTGTATATGATTGATAAAAAATGTCAAGTTTTTACACCAATAGACATAGTAAATAAAATGCTTGATGAAGTTGGGTATACTAAAAATTTATATGGTAAAAAATTTTTAGAAAATTCTTGTGGTGATGGAAGGATTCTTTGCGAGGCAATTAAAAGATATATACATGATTGCAAAAGTTTTGATATGAGCGATAACGTAATCATATCTGGTATAGAATCTGATTTCACAGGTGTTGAATATAATTTTGATAACTATAAAAAATGTGTAGATAGCATAACTTCATTATTACATTCATATGGTTATTATAATGTAAATTTAAATATTCTGAATTCAGATTTTTTGAACTTAGAAATTAATGAAAAGTTCGATTATATTGTAGGCAATCCGCCTTACATTTCTTATGCAAATATTGATATTAAAAATAGAGAATTTATTAGAAAAAATTTTGATTCATGTAAAAAAGGCAAATTTGATTATTGCTACCCCTTTATTGAAAAGAGTTTGAAACTATTATCTAAAAATGGGGAAATAGCTTATCTTATTCCCACAAATATATATAAAAATGTTTTTGGCAAAGAATTAAGAGAAATTATCAAAGATCCTGTTTATAAAATTCTTGACTACACAAAGGAAAAAATTTTTAAAAATGTCTTGACATCTTCATCGATAATATTTTGTAAAAATAGTCCTGGTTCTTTTCCAAGTATAGACTATCAAGATATAGGAAATAATTATCACGTTGTTATTGATAAGAAGAATTTAGGTGAAAAATGGATTTTTACAAATGAAACAAAGAAGAAAGGTATATTGTTTTCAGATTATTACTTAGCTGCTACAAGTGTTGCAACATTATTGAATGAAGCATTTATTATAAAAGAATATGAAGAAAATAGTAGCCATATAATAGCCGATGGAGTTTTTATTGAAAAAGATTTAATAAAGCCAGCCGCAAGCCCCAAAGATTTAAAAGTCGGATTAAGTAGCAAAATAATATTTCCTTATTTTTATAATGATAATAAACTACAAAGAATAGATGAAAAAACACTTATTGAAAATTACCCTGGAGCATATTCTCATCTAAGTAAATATAGGGATAAGTTAAATAAAAGAAATTCTGATAAATCGAGTAAATGGTATGAGTTTGGTCGATCACAGGTGCTTAATAATTTAAACCAAAAAAAATTACTACTATCATTCATAGTAACAAATAAAATAAAAATTTATCATCTTAATGAAGAAGATATTCCTTATTCAGGAATCTATATAATTCCAAAAAAAGATAAAAATCTTAACTTTGCAAAAATGATTTTGGAAAGTAAAGATTTTTTAAACTATGTCAAAGAAATAGGTATTAATGTTAGTGGGTCTTCGTTAAGAATAACAGCAAATGATATAAAAAATTTTGATATAAGTAAATGGAGGTAGAAATGAGTTTACAAAAAGAAATTAACGAACGTTCAAGTAAAATATTTAGAGATTCATATCAAATGTCAATTGGAGAATTAATTAATATATACAAAGACGAAGAGATGGATATACACCCAGAATTTCAAAGAGTCTTTAGATGGAGTGAATTTCAAAAAACCAGATTAATTGAATCAATAATGTTAAATATTCCAATCCCTTCAATTTTTGTAAGCCAAAATGATGAAGGGATATGGGACGTTATAGATGGAGTACAAAGATTATCTACTATTTTTCAATTTGTAGGTATATTTAAAGATGATGAAGGTAAACTTTACGAACCATTAATTCTTCAAAAAACTGATTACCTCCCATCTTTTGAGGGTATGATGTGGACAAATTCAGACCCAGAAAAATCTTTTACAAAAGAGCAACAGCTTGCATTTAAAAGATCAAGAATTGATGTAATAATTGTAAAAAAAGAAAGTGACCCTAACACAAAGTATGAATTATTTCAAAGATTAAATACTGGGGGATCGAAATTATCTGATCAAGAAGTAAGAAATTGCTTAATGATAATGACAAATAGAGAATTTTATTTTTTTATTAATGAATTATCTACTAACGAGGATTTCAATGAATGTATACCTATTACAGATAGGAAAGAAGATGAGCAATTTAAATTAGAATTAATATTAAGATTACTAATATCATCAAATAGTAATACAAATGATTTTTCAAAATATGATGATTTAAAAGAACTCTTAGATAGAGAGACAATATCGCTAATTGAACATACAAAAAACGACAGTTATGAATCAATCAAATATAAATTTAATAAGACATTTAAATTGTTAAATGACACTTTAGGTGAAGATTCATTTAAAAAATATTCAGATTCTAAACATAAAGGAGCTTTTTTAGTCTCTGCTTTCCAAGGCATTGCCACAGGTGTATATTTTAACATTAATAAAATTGAAAATATAGATAAAGAGTTGTTATCCAAAAAAATTAAAAATTTTTATGAAAAAGATGAATATATAAATAGTACCAAGAAAGGTGCAAGAGCTGTTCCGAGATTTATAGAACTAACTGAATTTGGAAAAGAGTATTTTAGTCATGAAGATTAAAAATTTAGAAGAATTGGAAGATAGAATTGATGATGAGATAGCTTGGCGAAAAAAAGAACTTATCTCAATAAAAAATGATGTTGGGTCGTCAGAAAATAAGGATATAAGTGAACAATCGAGATTAATCAGATCTGGGATAGCAATGTTATATGCACATTGGGAGGGGGCAATTAAATCATTAGCAGAATACTATCTTATATATGTATCTAGCTTGAACTTAAGGTATTGTGAACTTAAAAATAATTTTTTAGCTATTGATATGAAAGAATCATTAAATAAATATGCAGAAACAAAAAAAGCTTCAGTCCACAATAAATTTTTACATGATTTATACGAAAAACAAAATCAGCCCTCTAAAATACCTTATAAAAATATAATAAAAACAAATAGCAACCTAAAAATGGATATTCTAAAAGAAATTACAGAAACAATTGGATTGGATTCTAGTCCATATGAACTAAAAAAAATGCTAATAGATCAACGTTTACTAGGTAATAGAAATCAAATTGCTCATGGTCAAAGACTAGAAAAACTTGAAGGGATTTCTAATATATCAGATTTTTTAGAACTACATGAAGCGGTATATGAATTAATAGAATTATTTGCAAATAATATTAAAACCGCCGCACAAAACGAAGATTATAAATCTAATAAAAGTGGGTTTTAGGGTTTCCCTAACAAGGTAAAAATTAAGAAATGGAGCATTCCGTAAAGGTCTGCTCCATTGATTTTTTCGTAAGTGTCCGTACACTTACTGTGCTTGCTATTACTAACAAGTCTTTAATTTGATTTTCCATAATTTTTCAAATAGGAATTAATAGGTGTAACTGTAACTTATAAAATAAAAACTTCCAAAATTAGGCGAGCTTGTTTTAAGAGTCTGCGACAACTCCTTATTATCAAGCCATTAATTTATGTAATCCTAATTTAAGAAGATTTATAACGATTGGTTACAGGTTACAAAGTTACATTTGTATCTTTACTTGATTTGCTGTATCTATTTTTAATTGATTTTCTTTTTGCCATTCTTCTGGCAACAAATTCTTGTCAACTTCTATAAAGTCAGTTTCATTTTCTTCTTTCTTTTCATAATATAGTTTTACTGGAATTGAGACTCCACTTGGTGATATTCTCTTGGTCTTTGATGACCTAACTGGAATCCACTCTTGAAAATAATTATCCATAATTTCTGAAAAGGATTTTGATTTTATTTGGTAGCCTTGCATGGTTAGTTCTTTGAAACAAGTTATATTTGGATCTGCACTTTTTGGCTTATATTCTTCTAAGAAATACCTTATATCTTCCACATCTGGGTTTAGATATTTGAATTTTTCTTGTTCCTTATACAAGTCTTTTAAAAGATTTTTTGGTATAGTCCATGCGTGAGTTTTGTTTTTAAAGATTTCATATCCCAAGGCTAAAGCCTGATTAAAATCCTCTCTTATGCTAGATATATATTCTTTGTCTGAAAGTTTTTCTTTATTATTTTTATTTGGAAATATAGTCCTTGCTCTTTTATTCGGGTTACATTCAACAGGTAAATATCTTCTTTCTCCAGTATGGTCATTAAGAAAAGTTCTTTCGTTTAATGTACCTATGAAGATGCAAGTTCTAGGCACATCTGTTGCATATTTTTCATAGGGTATTCTTATCCTATCACTTAATTTTGATAAAAAAGATTTAGCTTCATTAGCTGATTTTGCATTTCTTAAAGCGACAAATTCTTCTATTTCGACAACAGTTTTACCCATAAGATTCATGACAGCATCTTTGCCTTGAATGTTTTCTATTGTACAAAACCAATCATCTGTTATGGACAAGTATCTTGCAAAAGTCGATTTGCCTATACCTTGTCCCCCAACTAAAACAATCATCTCATCGAACTTAGATCCTGGATTAAAAATTCTTTTTATCATGCCCAAAATCATATGTTCCATTATCCAATTATTAAGCTCTGTATCATCTGCTCCCAAATATTTTGGTAAAAGTTTTCTAATGGCATTTTTATCTCCATTCCATTTTAAATTTTGAAGATATTGCTTTGGCGGACTCACTTCATACTGATGAGCTACAAAACGAATAGCTTCCCACATTTTATTGGCGTTATAATTAATTCCAAAATGTTTTTCTATCTCTAAGCCTAATCTATTGTTTAAAGAATCATCCCAAAGTCGTATTTGATTTTCCTTTATATTTCTTTCTCCGATAATTTTCCCCTGGAATTTTATTTCATTGGTAAATTTATCAAAGAATATTTGTCCATCAATGATTTTTTGGTTTTGACAATATTTTGGATTTAAAATAGCAGTTACAATATTACCAGTAATTTGTCTAACCGTCCCTTTATCCGTAGTTTGCAAGTCTAAAAAGGCGTAAGTCTGATCTATTTCTGGGAATTTTAATTTAATATCTGTCATAAGACTCACTCCTTTTCTTTTTACAAGTAACTAATCTCTTCAATTTTTTATATTTGTTTTCCATTTTATCCTCCTGTCTGGTATAAATAAGACTCCTGTGGTAAAATGAACTTGTCTAGAGAACACTTCTCACAGGAGTGTATGCCTTTACTCTTTGTAGTAGGGGCTTTTTTCTTTTTTGATTTCTTCATATATTTCTAAAACATAGATTAAAATATCAGCTTCATCGTCATTTAGTTTCCCAAACTTTTTAATAACTTTTGCTAATTGAAATATTTCCTTAGCTATATTATCAGAAAGTCTGTAATCACTTACTAACTTAATTTCATGATTTAATAGCATTTGCAGAAAATAATCTTGCTTTTTTAGTCCACTTATTTCAATCTTTTTGTTTATTAGATCATATTCTTCTTCAGATACTCTAAAGTTTAAAATGCGATTTCTTTTTCTATTTCTCTCTTTATTTCTAATTTTTTGTGAAATTTCATCTAATGAATGTCTTCTAAACATCTTTCTCGTCCTCTTCTAATAAATCTTTCCAATCATTTGCCGTATTATTTCTTATTTGCGTTAAAGACAGAGCCATTTCTTTTTGCTTGCTAGGGAAGAGATGAGCATACCTATAGGTGATGTCAATCGATTCATGTCCAACCCTATCAGCTATTGCAGTTGCAGAAAATCCTAGTTCAATCAAAAGCGAAACGTGAGAATGTCTTAAATCATGTATTCTAATTCTCTTTACTTTCGATTTCTTAGATCCCCTATCCATTTCATGGTGTAGGTAGCTCTTAGAGAAATTAAATAATAAGTCTTTTGGTTTTATCTTATAAAAACTATCAATATATTCTTTGATCTCATCATTTAGAAATTCAGGCATAACTATTGTCCTTATGCTTTTTTTAGTCTTAGGAGCAGTTATTACATTTTTCCCATCAATCCTTTGTAAAGATTCATCAATTTTTAATGTATGTCTTTCAAAATCAAATTTCTCTTTTGTTAAGGCTAATAATTCTCCCATCCTAAGACCACACCAATATAAAAGTTCAAAGGCATAGAATGATTCAGGTTTATCTTTAATAGCTTCTATAAATCTTTCATATTCATCTTGTGTCCAAAATAGCATTTCGTCTGCTTCTTTTTGTCCCATAGACCCAACATCACGAGCAACGTTAGTTTTTAAATTGTAGTACCTACAAGCATGATTTAAGATACTAGATAACTGGGCATGGATAGTTCTCAAATAGGTAGGAGAGTAATTCCTCCCATTCTTATCCTTAATCTTCATAAGCTCATTTTGCCATTGAATTATGGTTACATTACTTATCTCATTAAGCATTAGATCCCCTATATAGGGAAGTATTTTTTGATTAACAATTGCTTCTTTTGTCCTCCAAGTATTTTCTCTTATTCTTGGTTTTCTATCCCTCTTGTAAAGTTCAAAAAACTCCCTAAAGCTCATCTCAATCGATTCAGAATGTTGATTTAAAAATTCTTGTTCCCATTTTAAAGCTTCTTTTTTCGTTGAAAATCCACGTTTTTTCTTGGTTAATTTTTCTCCTTTCCAGTTGGTATAATAAAACCTGCAATACCAAGTTTTATTTCCACTTTCATCTCTGTATGCTGGCACTTTAAACCTCCTTTGTATTTGTTGGTTTATAGCAATACTTTTCCATAAAGTATTCTCTATTTACCTTTCCTCTTTGTACACGATAGCCTAATTTAAGTAGGTCTTGATTCATATCGTTTATTATTTGATATGCAGTTGTCCTACTTACATCAAGAAATTCTTGTACATCTTTTGCATTCATAAAAATACCTTTCATAATGTCCTCCTTTTATAGTTTGTAAGGTTCTACATCCACAAAAGGGCGAGCATTAATTTGTATGTCTTACAATTTCCGTTCATTATCGAACGGTATGTATATATAATAACAGTTCATATTTGTTCTGTCAAGTTTTTTCTATTTATTTTTTCCTAAAATATTCAGTTGTTTGCAGATATTTGTAACAGAACAGTTTTGTTGAGCTTTTGTTCGTTTTGTGATAAACTATTTATAGTTATTGTGAAATAAGGAGGAGTAAGTTTGATTTCTGGAGAAAAATTAAAAAAGTTAAGACTTATGAGAAACTTAACTCAAAAAGAACTTGCCATTAAGTCTGGATTGACAGATGCTGCTATAAGAAATTACGAACTTGGAAATAGATCTCCAAGTAAAGAACAATTACAAAAAATATCTGATGCACTTGATTGTGATATATCAGCATTGATTGATCATGAACCTAATTCTATTTTTGAAATAATGCATATAATATTTGATTATGAAAAAGACATGAAATTTAGACCCTTAGCAGGTGATGGAGAAATTACAGGACTCTTATCAAATGATGTAGATTTCAATAATTTTCTTATAGAATGGAATGAGATGAGAAAAAAGCATTACAACGATGAGATAACAGACGAAGAATTTGAAGATTGGAAGTTATCTTACCCTAAAAAATCAAGATTTTTAAAATAAGAGGTACTTTTATGGGTTCTATGATTACATTAGGAATAGGAAAAATGGAGCTTGATTGGGGTAAAAATAATGTGTTTAATAACCACTCTTGCTTATTCCAAAAAGAAGACATAAAAATAGTTCCTTATTACTATTCTGATGACGAAATCGAATATAAAAAAGGTTTTTCAAAAAATATCATGTCTGTAAAGAGAAGACTAGATTTGTTAGGATATAGTTTGCACGAGATTGAAGAGTTATATAACGAAGAATTGGCAATGTTCAAACAACAACTCAGTTCCTCTATACCGATAAATTTTCATAATTTTTACAATACAGTGATAAAAATTGATATTAAGAATATAAATATGACATCTGAAGAATATGATTTTGACTATGATTTAGGTGAGTATGTCAGAAAATGTGTTATACAGGAGATTAAAGAGTTATCTACTTTCCCAAATTATGATGCTTACGATACTGGATACTTTTTTGAAAATTTAGATCCATATATTACATTAAGAATTCTGAGTGAAAATACAAATAATCATGATCTAGATGTAATTTGGAGATTCCAAGATATAGTTGAAAATGGATGGATCTTAGAAGAAGATATTATCCCAAAACTAACTACACAAGAAAAAATACTTATTGTAACAGAAGGTAGTTCTGATACAGAAATTATTAAAAAATGTATTAAACTACTTTACAGTGATATTGCAGATTTCTTTGATTTTATAGATATGGAGCAAAATTATCCTTTTACAGGAACAGGTAATTTGAAGAATTTTGTTAAAGGATTATCCAAAATAAATATTTTAAATAACATTTTAGTTATTTTAGATAATGATACAGCTGGTAAATCTGTTTATAATGATATTAAAGGAATTGATTTGCCAAATAACCTAAAGGTTATAACTCTGCCTAATTATAAAGATTTTGATAATTTTAAATGCAAGGGCCCCAGGGAGATTCTATAGAAAATATAAATGGAAAAGCAGTTTCTATAGAATGTTTTTTAGATCATAGTTCAATAGACGATGAAATTTATGTTAGATGGACTGGATTTAACGACAAGTTAATGCAATATCAAGGAAATATTGAGCCAAAAAATTTACTTATCAAATCATTTCATCAATTCTATAAAAAAGAATATGATTTTACTAAATTAAAATATCTTGTTGATTATATATTAGAAAGTTGGATTTCCATATAAATTAATTTTCGTAATATGTACTCAAAAAGACCGTAGCTTGAAACTACGGTCTAATTTTTTGTCCAAATGTAAACCACTTGGAACTATTATTCAATTTATTCTTTTTTACAAATGTTCCCATTTTGATCCCAGTTACAGTTTTCAATCTTCTGTAACCATTGAATTTACAGGTTTTTTTGTTTTTTTGCTACTATTCCCATTCAATGGTAGCTGGGGGCTTTGATGTTATGTCGTAGACTATTCTATTGATGTGGTCCACTTCGTTTACTATTCTTGTTGACACCTTATCTAAGATTTCCCAAGGGATTCTTGTGAAGTCGGCTGTCATGAAGTCTGTTGTTGATACTGCACGAAGGGCTAGTGTGTAGTCGTAGGTTCTAAAGTCGCCCATTACTCCTACTGTTCTGTTGTTTGTTAGGACTGCGAAGTATTGATTGATGTCTTTTAGTTTTGCTTTTTCTAATTCGTCTCTAAAGATTTTGTCTGCGTCACGAAGTATGTCGAGTTTTTCTTTTGTGATTTCGCCCATGACTCTTATGGCTAGTCCTGGTCCAGGGAAGGGTTGTCTATCTACTAAGTAGTCTGCGAGTCCTAGCTCTCTTCCAAGGTCACGTACTTCGTCTTTAAATAACATGCGGAGTGGTTCAATGATTTCTTTGAAGTCTACGAAGTCAGGTAGTCCGCCAACGTTGTGGTGGGATTTTATTACTGCTGAGTCGCCTAGTCCTGATTCAATTACGTCTGGGTAAATTGTTCCTTGTGCTAGGAAGTCTACTGCTTTTATTTTTTGTCCTTCTTCTTCAAAGACTCTTATGAATTCTTCGCCGATGATTTTTCTTTTTCTTTCTGGGTCTGTTACTCCTGCTAGTTTATTTAAAAATCTTTCTTCTGCGTCTACTCTTATGAAGTGCATGCCGGAGTCTTTAAAGGCATCTTCTACTTCGTCACCTTCGTTCTTTCTCATTAGACCGTGGTCTACAAAGATGCATGTTAGCTTTTCGCCAACTGCTTTTGATAGTAGGGCTGCTGTTACTGATGAGTCAACTCCACCTGATAGGGCAAGGAGGACTTTCCCGTCGCCAACTTTTTCTTTTATTTCTTTAATGGATTTTTTTGCATAGTTTTCCATTGTCCAATCTTTTTTTGCTCCACAGATTTTTACTGCAAAGTTTTCTAACATTTCTTTGCCGTGGACTGAGTGGTTTACTTCTGGATGGAATTGTAGGGCATAAAGTTTTTTGTCTACATTTGCCATGCCTGCGATTGGACAGTTTTTGCTTTTTGCTATTACTTCAAAGTCTTCTGGAACTTGGCTCACTCTATCTACGTGACTCATCCAAACTGTTTCTTCTTTTGATAGGTTTTCAAAGATAAGTGATTCTTTTGTTTCGATTTCTGTTTTTCCAAATTCTCTTTCATTGGGTGCTTTTATTACTTCACCACCAAGTGTGTGTGCCATTATTTGCATTCCGTAGCAAAGTCCAAGGACTGGTATGCCTTTGTCGAAGATTTCTTTTTCTATTTGTGGTGCGCCTTCTTCATAGACTGAGTTAGGTCCACCTGTAAATATTATTCCTTCTACATTGTTTCTATTTTCTAATTCTTTTAAGGCCTTGTTGTAGGGTACAACTTCGCAGTAAATGTTTAGATCTCTTATTCGTCTTGCTATTAACTGGTTGTATTGGCCGCCAAAGTCAACTACTAGTATCATATTAACCTCCTCTTCATTTAGTCCATTTTATAATAAATTTTTAATTTTGTATAGTTTCACCTAAAGAGATTAGATTTAAATTAAGTAATTAGCCTATTTATATTGACATTGAATATTAGTAACTCTATAATTTATAGAGATATATTGAACGGGATTTTATTGTAAAATATGCCATTTAATGATAGAATAATACGTCAAGTAAAAGGAGTGGTAAAATGGGTTTAATGGAAAAGATTTTTGGTACCTACAGTGATAGGGAACTGAAAAAAATCGAGCCCCTTGTAAATAAAGTTATGAGTCTTGAAGGCGAGATGGAAAAACTTTCTGATACTGAGCTTAAAGACAAAACTGAAGAATTTAAGAATAGAATTAAGAATGGTGAAACAACTGATGACTTACTTCCAGAAGCTTTTGCTGTTGTAAGAGAAGCTGCTTGGAGAGTCCTAGGTATGAAGCACTTTAGGGTTCAAGTTATTGGTGGTATTGTTCTTCACCAAGGTAGAATCGCTGAAATGAAAACTGGTGAAGGTAAGACACTTGTTGCTACACTACCAGCTTACTTAAATGCCCTTGAAGGCAAGGGTACTCACATTGTTACTGTCAATGACTACTTAGCTAGCCGTGATAGGGACTGGATGGGTAAGGTCTATGAATTCCTAGGTCTTAGTGTTGGATGTATTATCCACGATATGGATCAAAAGGAAAGACAAGTTGCTTATAATGCTGATATCACTTATGGTACTAACAACGAATTTGGTTTCGACTACCTAAGAGATAATATGGTTATATATAAGGAAGAAATGGTTCAAAGAGGACTTCACTTCTGTATCGTCGACGAAGTTGACTCTATTTTAATTGATGAAGCGAGAACACCTCTTATTATTTCTGGTCAAGGCGATGAATCTATTGACTTATATGTTAGAGCTAGAGATTTTGTCAATACCCTTAGCCACAGAATTAAGTCTCAAGATGAAATTGATCTTGAAAGATTTAACAGGGAATTCGAAGAAGAAACTGTTGACTATGTAATTGATGAAAAAGATAAGACTGCAACTCTTACTGATAAGGGTATTACTAAGGCTGAAAAGTATTTTGGAATTGAAAACTTATCTGATGCAGCAAATATGGAATTATCTCACCACATTAACCAAGCCCTTAAGGCAGCAGGTACAATGCACAGAGACATTGACTATGTTGTAAAAGATGGCGAAGTTATTATTGTTGATGAATTTACAGGCCGTTTAATGTACGGTAGAAGATACTCTGAAGGTCTACACCAAGCAATTGAAGCAAAAGAAGGACTAGAAGTAAGAGCTGAATCAAAGACTCTTGCAACAATTACCTTCCAAAACTACTTCAGAATGTATGACAAGCTTTCTGGTATGACAGGTACTGCTATGACAGAAGAAGGCGAATTCAGAGATATTTATAATATTGACGTTGTTGAAATCCCTACAAATAAACCTGTACAAAGGGAAGACGACAATGACCACATCTATATTAATGAAGATGCAAAATTTAAGGCAGTTACAAGAGAAATTGCTGAAGCACATGAAAAGGGACAACCAGTCCTAGTTGGTACTGTATCAATTGACAAGTCTGAAAAACTTTCTAAATATTTAAAACGTGCAGGCATTAAGCACAACGTCTTAAATGCCAAAAATCACGAACAAGAATCTGAAATAGTTGCCCAAGCAGGTCGTTTTGGTCAAGTTACTATTGCAACAAATATGGCTGGTCGTGGTACCGATATTGTACTTGGTGGTAACCCAGAATATCTTGCTAAGAAAGAACTTAAAAAACAAGGTATGGAAGAAGAAATGCTTGAATATGCAGATTCATACTTTAAGACAGATAATCCAGAAATCTTAAAGGCAAGAGAAGACTATCAAGCTCTTGTTAAAAAGTTCAAAGTTGAAACAGACAAGGAAGCTGAAGAAGTTAAAAAAGTTGGCGGACTTAGAATAATTGGTACAGAAAGACACGAATCAAGACGTATCGACAACCAATTACGTGGCCGTTCAGGACGTCAAGGAGACCCAGGTTCTTCAAGATTTTATATTTCTGCTGATGATGACCTAATCAGACTATTCGCAGGAGATAGATTTAAGGATACAATGCTTAAACTTGATCCAGCAGAAGATGAACCAATTGAACACAAGATTCTTACAAGATTAATTGAATCAGCTCAAAGAAAAGTAGAAGGCAACAACTTTAGTATTCGTAAGAACGTCCTTAAATATGATGACGTTATGAATAAGCAAAGAGAAGTAATCTACGCAGAAAGAAGAAGAGTTCTTGAAGGTGAAAACCTAAGAGATGATATCATAGCAATGAGAAATGATGTAATCGACAAGGCAATTGACTTCTACAACAAGCTAGATGACAACAACAAGAATTATCTTGACTTTGAAGCAATAAGAAACTTCGGTGTAGCTACATTTGACTTTGAAGAAGACTTCTTAAAGAAACTTGAAAATCCAACAGTAGATTCACTAAAGGCTTACTTCAAAGAACTTGCTGATGCAAAATACCTTGAAAAAGAAGAAGAATTCGGCGAAGAAAAATTCAGAGAAATTGAAAGAGTTGCCCTTCTTCAAAATGTTGACCAAAAGTGGATGGACCACATCGACGCAATGGATCAATTAAGAAAGGGAATTGGACTTCGTGCAGTTGGTCAAACTGACCCAGTAAGAGCCTACGCAGAAGAAGGTTTTGATATGTTCGAAGCTATGAATGAATCAATAAAAGAAGATACAGTTAAGATGCTTTACCACGTAGTTAACCCTGAAAGAGTACAAAGAGTTAGGGTGGCAAAGGAAGTTGAAACTGTAAATCCAGATGATGGAAAACAAAAACCTTTCGTTAGAAAAGAAAAAAAGGTTGGAAGAAATGATCCATGTCCATGCGGAAGTGGAAAGAAATATAAAAACTGTCACGGAAGATTTGAATAAGATATAATTAAAGTGACCTAAAATATTTTAGGTCAC
>NZ_KQ960238.1:9701-56562 GCF_001553125.1 Peptoniphilus sp. DNF00840 | reverse complement strand
GTGACCTAAAATATTTTAGGTCACTTTAATTATAAGATACATATAATAATTATTGAAAAGAGGTGGTACTATTAATAAGTATTTAGTAGATTCAGAAAAATTTGATGAAATGACTTTCAAAGAAAAAGCCTACGTATTAATAAAAAATGCAATTATGTTTAATAAGTTTAGAGTAGAAGGCATATACTCGCAAGATGATATTTGTGATGAAATAAAAATTAGTAAAACGCCTGTCAGGGAAGCCTTGCTACAGTTACAAAATGAAGGATTTGTAAAAATACTAAGGGGTAAAGGAGTACAAATAGTACCAGTTAACCATGGAAGAGCAAAAGATATTATTGAAACAAGATTATTATTAGAAGTAAATAATGCATATTTTGCTGCATCTGTATTAGACGAAACTAGCAAGAATGAGATAAAAAGCTGTCTTGATGACCTTGAAAATTTTCTTGTATCAAAAGATAGTAACTATTTGTATGTAATAGACCATGCTTTTCATAAATCTATAGCTAAGGCGACACAAAATAAGATTTTCTATAAACAAACTTGTTTAATTTTAGATAACTATTTAAGATTTGAAAATAAAAATGTATATAACAATCTAATTGATGGAAAAAAAGTTTTTGAAGAACATCGTTTAATAGCTGAAGCAATATTTAATAGAGATTCAAAGAATGCAAGTAAAAATATGGAAGCACACTTAATAAAGTCATACAATAGGACTCTAAAGGAAATATGGGAAAAAAGCATATTATTTAATAAAAAAAATTAATGATTTAATGAATAAGGATGGACTCTCTACCACAAAATAGCGGTAGGGAGTTTTTTGTGATAAAGTGTTGACAAATAAAGAGGGGAAACCTATAATAAGAAATATATTACGTAATATATTTCTTATTATAGGAGGTTAATATGATTATTTTAACGTGGATAATAACATTCTCTATTGTTGTTGGTTTAGGTATTTATTCTGGGAAATCCATAAAATCAGCAAATCAATGGACAGGTGGGGACAAGTCTATGGGAGCTATTTCTATAGGATGTATTTTTGCTGCATGGCAAATTGGTGGAATGGCTATTGTTGGTGCAGCTCAAAATGGTTATAACTTAGGAATATCAGGAGCTTGGTATTCTATTGCTGGTTCATTTTATTTTATAGCACTCGCGTTTTTTGCAAAGACTATACGAACTAAGATGCCAGGAGAATCAGTTCCTTCTTATCTACAAACTAGATTTGACAAAAAGACCGCTAAATTATATTCAATTGCATGGATAATATACGGATTTTTCTATATTCCAATTCAATTAAAAACAGTATCAAGTATCATTTCAATAGTAATACCAAATGTAAATCTAACGATTGCAATGATTATTGGATTAACACTAGCTGTATTATACACTAGTTTTTCGGGTATGAGGGGAGCAGATACTGTTGGAAGAATAGTTTGTATTGGAATTTACATATTATTAATAATATTTGTATTTACAAACTTAAAAAGATTTGAAGGATATGGAGGTTTATTAACCGAGTTACCATCTGAATACAGCAGTATGACAAATATGCCTATACAAAGAATTATAGCATGGATTTTTGGAGGATGTATATCAACAGCTGTTATGCAATCTGTATTACAACCATTATTAGCAGCAAAGAATCCTGAGGCGGCTCAAAAGGGATCTGTAATAGGATACTTTATAGCAGCGCCAATATGTTTCTTTACAGCACTTTGTGGAATGATGGCGAAAGCTTCTGGAGCTAGCTTAGGCGATGGATCCACTGCTTTTGCATATTCTATTGATTTATTTAGTTCACCGTTATTTGCAGGTATTATATTTGCATTTACAACATTAATTATTTCGGCAACTATGGCAACAATGATGCTTGCAACGGGCACAATCATAACGAATATATATAAAACAGATATAAATCCAAATGCTAGTGATGATAAAATTTTAAAAACATCTAAGATAGTAACTTTTATATTCGCTTATCTAACTTTAATACCAGCTTTTTTAATACCTAGTGATTCACTAACAAATTTATTTTTGACTTTACAACACGTCGCAGCGGCACCTGTAAGTTTTTCAATTATAGTTGGTTTAACATGGCACAAGGCAACAAAGCAAGCTGCATTTTGGAGTATGTTACTAGGAATTATTGTAGGAATTTCATGGATGCTTCTTGGACTTACTGATAAGGTCGAAGCTATTTATCCAGTTTTCCTAACAACATATTTAGTTGGTTTCATTGTTTCTAAATTGACATATAAAGAGGAGATTGAATATATAAATGAATAGAAAGAGTTATTTATGGCCTACTTATTGGGAGAGACCTTATGCAAAGGGTGATAATGGGGCAGTAAGTTCAAACAGTTATTACGCTACGAAGACAGGTCTTGAAATATTAAAAAAAGGTGGAAATGCTTTTGATGCTTCAATTGCTGTTAGTTTAGTTTTAGCGGTAGTAGAACCACATCATTCAGGAATCGGTGGAGGAGCATTTAGTTTACTTTATTCAAAAGGACATGATGAATTATTTGCTATAGACGCTAGAGGAATAGCTCCAGAAAAAGCAACAAAAGATCTATTTATTAAAAATGGAGAAGTTTGGAATGAGTGGAAAGATAATAGTGGAAAATCTGTTACTGTTCCAGGTTTAATAAAATCTATTGCATACGTATATAAAAATTTTGCTAGCCTAGATATTAAAGATCTTATAAAACCAGCTTATGATTACGCAGAATATGGTTTTAAAACTAGCTTCACTGAATCAATAACAATTAAAGATGAATCAGTTAAGAGAAAAATAGAACTATCTAAAGATTTTAGAGATTTATTTCTGAAAGATGCAGATAAGGGATATGAGTTTGGTGAAGTTCAATATAACAAAAAAATTGCAACGCTTTTAAAAATACTTTCTGAAAAAGGATTCGAAGAATTTTATAAGGGAGACATTGCAGATAAAATTGTTGAGGCAATAAATTCAAGAGAAGGCTGTTTTATAAAAGAAGATTTATCCAATTATGATGTAAAGATAAGAGATGTTGTAGCTACTAATTATAAAGGATACGAAGTTAAATCGTTTGGGTTACCTTCGAGTGGTAGTACTGTAGTTGAAATTCTAAATATTTTAGACAATTTTGATTTAAAATCTATGGGTCATAATTCAAGTGAAAGCATCCACCATATAGCAGAAGCTATGAAGCTTGGATTTTCTGATAGATCCACTCTTATGGCAGATCCTGATTTCTTCAAGACAGATGTAAAAAAATTGATAGATCCTGAATATGCAAAGATGTTGGCTAAATCAATAAAAGAACATTCACAGAATTTTACAAAGAATTTAGCGGATAATTATACAGAAGATCATAATGGAAATACATCTCATTTCTCCATAATTGACAAATGTGGGAATTGTGTTTCACAAACTCAAACAATAAGAGATTGGTATGGGAGTGGAATTATTGTTAAAGATTATGGATTTACTTTAAATAATAATATGAGTGATTTTTCTGCAAGTGTTGGAGAAAAAACAAGCCAAGGGCTAGAATATGGTGAAGCTAATGCTGTTGAACCATTTAAGACTCCAATATCTAGTATGTCACCAGTAATTGTTTTTAAAAATGAAAATCCATTTTTGGTTATAGGTGCCGCTGGTGGGCCTAGAATAATAACAGGGATAGTTCAGGGTATAGTAAATGCTATAGAGTACGATATGAACCCAGAGCAACTTGTAAGTTTTCCTTTCATAACTTGCCTAAGTGAGGAACAAGGACTAGAACTTGAGTATGGAATTTCAAGAGACACAATTAATAGGCTAGTAGAAAAAGGTCATGAAATAAAATCTGTTTCGGTTAAAAATTTGATGAGCTCAATGTTAAATAGTGTAATGGTTAAAGATGATGTCTATTATAGTGCATCCACTAAGAGAGTTGACGGTTGCGGTGGATGTCTATGTGAAAATGGATCAATTATCTATGAAGGAATAAGTCATAATTAGTTAGAAAACTCTGGTAGAGTGATGTGTACCCATAAAACTGGACACAATATTCAATTAATTATTAGTGGATGCTAACCTATATTTTGTAGGTTGCATCCATTTTGTTTTTGACTGAATTTTTTAAACTTCAACACTTTAATATATTGACAAAATTTAAGAAAAATAATAAAATATTTTCACAAATATATATCAACTGCTTCATTTTGCATGAGCTATTACAGTAGATCAAAAAGCTTTATGAGACCCAGTAAATAAACAAGTTTTATTTTGCTGGGTTTTTTTATATTGTTTTTTAGTTTTGTTATTTGAAGTTAGGAGAAGGAGGTAAAAAATGAAAATTACAGATGTAAAATTAGGAGTTTTATCTGTTCCCTTGAGGGTGCCCTTCAAGACAGCCTTGAGGTCCGTTGACAGCGTAGGAGACATAATAGTGGAAATCCACACCGACACAGGTCATATTGGTTATGGTGAAGCACCACCAACTGGAGCAGTGACAGGGGAGACACAATACTCCATCATAGGAGCCTTCAAAGACCACATAATAAAAACAATTGTTGGTAGAGATGTGGACGATTTTGAAAACCTAATGATGGCGCTAAACTCATGCATAGTTAAAAACACAAGTGCAAAGGCTGCTTGTGACATGGCCCTATGGGACCTTTATGGACAACTTCATAAAATTCCTGTCTACAAATTAATGGGAGGATCAAGAAAGAACATAACTACAGACATAACAATATCTGTTAATGATCCAGAAGAAATGGCAAGAGATGCCATTGATGCTGTAAAGAGAAAGTATGACACCTTAAAAGTAAAAGTTGGAATTGATCCAAGCCTTGACGTAGCAAGACTAGATGCTATAAGAAAGGCAGTTGGACCAGATGTTAGGATTAGGATTGATGCCAACCAAGCTTGGAGGCCAAAGGAAGCAGTAAGGATACTTGACTCTATGCAAGAAAAACTACTGGATATAGAATTAGTGGAACAACCTGTAAAAGCTCATGACTATGAAGGTCTAAAATATGTAACAGACCACTCAGTAGTACCAGTCCTTGCAGACGAAAGTGTATTCTCTGCAGAAGATGCTATGACAATTTTAAATATGAAGGCAGCAGACCTAATCAATATAAAATTAATGAAATGCGGTGGTCTTTACAATGCTTTAAAGATTACAAGCATGGCAGAGCTTTGTGGAGTTGAATGTATGATTGGCTGTATGCTTGAAGCAAAAATATCAGTAAACGCAGCAGTCCACCTAGCTTGTGCAAAACAAGTCATCACAAAAATAGACCTAGATGGGCCAGTCCTATGTTCCGAAGACCCAATAGAAGGTGGAGCAGTATTCAATGAAAAGGAAGTAACAGTAACAGACGACTATGGGCTAGGAATTAAATCAGTTAGAGGAATAAAATACCTAGACTTATAAAATAGAAATTATAAAAAATAATAATTAAAAATAAAATAAAGGAGTAAATTATGGTTATCACAAATGGATTTACTTATATAGCATTCTTAATGTTTATAGCAGGAGCACTACTTGCCCTAGAAAAATATACAAAATGGAAAGTTTTTAACCTTGTACCACCACTAGTATTCATATATGTATTAAATATGGTCTTCTGTACTATGGGTTTATACGCATCAGATGCTTGCTCAGACACATATTCAGCACTAAAGAATAACCTACTATACGCAATGATCTTTGTAATGTTATTACGTTGTGACTTTAAAAAACTTGCAAAACTAGGAGGAAGAATGGTAGCAATCTTCCTAGGATGTTCATTAACACTATTCATAGGATTTGTAGTTGGTTATCCATTATTCAAACATGCCCTAGGAGCTGATACATGGGCAGCAGTAGCAGCTCTATTCGCATCATGGGTTGGAGGATCAGCAAATATGGCAGCGATGCAAGCAGCTCTACCAGTAGATGCAGGAGCCTACTCATGTGCCCTAGCACTTGATACAGTTTGTTACTCTCTATGGATAGCATTACTATTATTAGCAGTTAGGTACGCACCAAAGTGGAACAAGGCAACAAAAGCTGACACATCAAAGCTTCAAGCAGTAGCAGATGCGGCAGCAGCAGAAGTTGCAAAGGAAAAAAGGAGTGCAGACTCATCAGATTGGATTTTCTTAATTGGTTTATCACTAATAGTATCAGCACTATCACAATTTGTCGGAGCAAAACTATCAGAAACTTTAACAAACGCAGGCTTAGCAGTATTTGATAAGGGAACAATAACAACCCTATTCGTTACAGTGCTTGGACTAATCTGTGCCTTAACAAAAATTGGCAAACTTCCAGCAGTAGAAGAACTATCCAACGTATACCTATACGCAGTAGTGTCCCTACTAGCATCAACTGCATCAGTAGTAGATTTAATCTCTGCGCCAATGTGGGTTGTATATGGAGTATTTATCCTAGTAGTTCACGTAGTATTAATGTACCTATTATCAAAAATCTTCCACTGGGACCTTTGTATGGTATCGACAGCATCCCTTGCAAACATAGGTGGATCAGCATCAGCTCCAATAGTAGCCAGTGCCTATGACGCATCCTATGCAGGTATAGGAGTATTAATGGGAGTATTAGGAGCAGCAGTTGGTAATTTCTTTGGTATTGGAATGGGGCAAATCCTAAAGCTATTGAGCTAGAACTTATAGAAAAGAAAGTATTCGTATGATAAACTATAGCTTATTACAAAATAAAATAGAAAATATAGTTGAAGAAAGTTCTGCAAATATTTCTGTGTCTTTTTACGACTTGGACTTTGGAGAAGGATTTTCCATAGATGGAGATAAACAAGTCCCCTCAGCAAGTATGATAAAGCTTTTGATTTTGTTAAAGGCCTTCTACGAAAGCGATAAGGGAAAACTCAATCTTGAAGACACCATAAGTCTTGATGACTATGAAAGAGTTGAGGGATCAGGGATATTAAAGGAACTTTATAGGGACCACAAATTTTCTATAAGAGAGCTCTTGACTCTTATGATAATTGTAAGTGACAACACAGCCACAAATATTTTAATAGACCTTCTTGGAAGAGATGAAATAAATAAAATTGGTCATGAACTTGGACTTGAGAAGACAATTCTTCAGAGGAAGATGATGGACTCTCTTGCAAAGGAAAAGGGCCTTGATAATTTTACTTCTTCTGATGAGATTTTAAAAATTTTAAAAATGATTTATGAGAAGGACTTTATTAATGAAGACTACTCTCAGCTTGCTCTTGATATTCTATTGAGACAGCAGGAAAGAGATAGGCTTCAAAGATACCTTCCTGAAGATTTAAAAATTGCAAACAAAAGTGGCGACTTGGATAATTTGGAAAATGACGGTGGAATATTTTTTACAAAAAATAAAAATTACATCCTCGTTGTTTTAGTAAATCAAGCAGAGTCCAATGTCCTTGCCAAAGAAATCATAGGCGAGATTTCTCTAAAAATCTATAAGGAAATTGGAGAATAAGATGAAGAATACTTTATATCTCACAGGAGAAGCTAGGACAGGTTCAGACAATGCCATCACAAAAATTTATGGAGTATTTTACTTGGCCTTTGAAGTGGATGAAGATGGAAAAATTATTGATTCAGATAGCAATGCAACCCTTGAACTAACTCGCAAGTTTATAAAGGATATTTTTGCTGACAAAAACATAAAAGACCAGGAAGCAATCACAAGTGAAATACAAAGAAGATACAAGGCTTCTTCTACCAAGGCAATAATCACTGCCTACAAGGATGCCTTGCAGAGATATAAAAATTTAAAATAAGACCTAACTACCCTTTCGCTAGAGAGGGTAGTTTTTATGCTTACTTTTTTGATCTATGGAATAATAAAAAATTTTAACTCACAAAGGAATTATAAATTAACTCTCAAAAGACAAACTCATTAAACTTAAAAAATAAATTTTAAAAACTTATACAAGTCCACTTACTAATAATTAGTTTAAAAACTTCATAAAAAAAAGAGGGACTAGCCCTCTTTAAAAATTAAATTTTATCTTACTTATCTTTTTCTATAAGCTTGCCTGACTCCAAGTCGTACTTATAAGTTATATCTTTCTTTCCCTTTACAACTTCAACATTAACCACATACTTGCCGTTATCAAGTTCAACTTCGTATTCGCCAGCTTCATAGCCTTGACCTGCGTCCTTTAAAGCTTCTTCCATGAACTTGTCAATTGATTCAAGCATTGCAAGTTGAATGTCGGCTGTCTTGTCTGATGTCTTTTCTGCCTTGGATTCGTTTTTAACAATTTCACCTGTCACTGCGTCTACTGTAATTTCGTATTCATTTTTTGCATCATAACCTTCAACCTTGTAGTAGGCCTTACCATCTTCAACTTCAAGTTGGAAGGATTCAACCTTAGCGTCAGGGTGAATTTTTTTAAAGCCGTCAAAGGCTATTCCCCTATCTAAGTTTGCAACAGCACCCTTATTTATAGCAGTCTCTTCCTTAGTTTGTGCATCAGCCTTGTTCTTGCTTGCATTTTTATTTGCACTTGCTTCAACTGCTGCATTATTTTTTGCATTAGGAGCATCTGCCTTTTCATTCTTTGGACCACAGGCAGTAAGTGTTAGTGCAAGTCCTAGTCCAAGTGTTGCCATTAAAATTTTTTTGTTCATTATATTCCTCCGATTAAAGTGTATTTAATTTTGCCTACACTTATTCTACCCGAAAAGGGGTCTTATAAGCAATTGTAAAAGCATGAAATATTGTAAATAAACGTATAGCAAACTAACAACTTTATGGTATAATGAAAAAAAAGAAAATTTCCTAGACTAAGGGAAAACATTTTTACCAATTAGGAGGTGAGATTTTTGGGTGTAAAAGCTAATAAAAAGTCTCTTAGCAATATGGTATATTGGGATTTAAAAGAAAAAATCTTGAAGAACATATTACTTCCAGGAGACAAGCTTATTGAGATGGAAATCGCTTCTAAACTCGATGTTTCTAGGACACCAGTGAGAGAAGCCCTTAAAAAGCTGGAGAAGGATGGTCTTGTTACTAGCTTTCCAAGAAAGTCTTTTATTGTTTCAAAGATTTCTGTCAAAGAAGCCAAGAATCTTTATATCGTTAGAAAATCCTTAGAACCTCTTTGTGTTGAACTTTTGGCAGAGAAGGGTTTAACAGATAAGACCCAATACTTCGAGGAGGTCAACGAAGATCTTAGGATTGCAATTGAAAATGGCGAAGAAGAACTTTCCCAAAATTTAATTATTGAATGGAATATGGCTCTTGTAAAGTCACTTAACAATGAAATTCTCATTGAAATAATGACTATGGTCAACAAGAGACTTTATAGGTTTGGTAACTTTATATTCAGAGACAAGAAAAATTACAAGAGACACTATGATAACTTGCAAAAAATTTATAAATTAATCGAAGAGAAAAAACCTAAGGAAGCTAGGAAGGCTAGCGAGAGAACAATAGAGATAATTTACGAGATGTTTGAGGAGCAAGCTGATTATAGAATGTTTAGAAAATAATTAAAAAAAACACTTGACAGGAGTGTTTTTTTTAATTATAATTATTTTTGTTGTACTGATGGTACAAACAAATTAATATTTATGCACCTTTAGCTCAGTTGGTAGAGCAACTGACTCTTAATCAGTGGGCCTACGGTTCGAGTCCGTAAAGGTGCACCATTTAATCCTGCTGACTATGTTGGCAGGTTTTTTTTACAATAATATTTTGATTTTACATACAATATCTATTATGAAAGAAGAAATTTTTATCAATACAATAATTACAATGAATTTATATTCTTCTTTTTGTTTTTAACAATTTATAGTATTCTATTAAAGAGTTGGTGATTTAATGGGAAATAATTTAATTGGCTTTTATGATAGCGGAGTCGGAGGACTTTCTGTTTTAAAAGTCGCTTTAAATAAAATAAAAAATAAAAACTTCCTTTTCTTTGGGGACACTCTTAGGATGCCCTATGGTGCTAGGACTAACGAAGAAATAAAAAATTATACAATGGAAGTCATGGGTTTCTTCAAGGACCTTGATGTTGACCTTTCAATTATTGCTTGCAACACTGCAACAAGTCATGGTCTAAAGGCATCTCGTGAAAAATACAAGTACCCAATAATTGGGGTTGTTGAACCAGGCAGTGAAAATGCCCTTGAGAGAACTAAGACTAAGAGGCTTGCCCTCGTTGCTACTAAGTCCTGCGTTGAAAGTAAATTCTATGACAAGGTCTTAAAGTCTATGGACCCATCTATTGAATTGAAATCAGTTTATTGTCCTGACTTAACTCTTGCTATTGAAAGAGGAGAGTTTGATGAAGAACACATGGACGGAATTGTAAAAAAATACTTAGACTACTTTGAGGACTACGATTTTGACACAATGATTCTCGGCTGCACCCACTATCCTCTTGCTGAAGATTCTTTTAAAAGGATCTTGAAGAAGCAAGGTAAGAAGGTCTTGATGGTGGATCCCGCTTACAAGACTGTCCTCGATGCTATGAATATTTTAAAAATAGAAAAGGAAAACCAAGAGCTTCCTAAGAGGATTATTGATTTTTATATAACTGGTGACATAGATATGTTTCGTTCTACCATGGAAAAGATAGTAGACCTTTCTGACTATGAGGTAAGCTTCCATCAAGTAGACATTAAAGATTTAGAAAAATATAGATAACGAAAAAAGGCTTCACAACAAATCATGAAGCCTTTTTTGTATTTAAGTCGTAAATAATTTTAAGTCCATAGATGCCCAGGTCGTCATCTCTTATTAAGTCGTACTTAGATAGGTCTAAGAGATGGGCATAGGGTCCGGTGATTAAAATATTTGTGTCTTCTTTATTAAGTGAATAGCCTTCTACTATCTCATCAATTATTCCAAGGACAGCCTTCTTGTAGGCGAAGAAGAGTCCAGCCTGAATTGCCTTTTCAGTATTTTTTCCAACTATGTCATCAGGCCTTTTTAATTCTACATGGGGGAGCTTGGCGCTACCTCTTACAAGTGAATCTTGAAGCAAGTTGATTCCTGGCAGGATTAGTCCTCCCAGGAATTCTTTTTTTGCATTGATATAGTCAACTGTTGTAATTGATGATGCAGAAACTATTATTATGTTGCCTTTGTATTTTCTTGTGGCGGCAACTGCCCTTATAATTCTGTCTGATCCAACTTCTCTTGGGCTCTCGCACTTTATATTTAAACCAGTCTTAACTCCAGCAGAAATAAAAATTGGTTTCTTGCCAATGAGTTCTCTTCCAATCATCTCATAGGAAGATGATAGCTCTGGCACAACATTTGAAATTATAATTTCTTGGATGTCAGAAAGTTTTATATTCTTATCCATTAAGATGAGTTTAATCATTAATTTAATTTCTACAACAGACCTGTTCTTGTCAGTTGTAATGGAAAACTTATCAACTAACTCCTCTTGGTCAAAGACTCCAAAGTCTGTTGTCCTATTATCTATATCAATTGCAAGTAACATATTAACCCCTTCTTGATTTCAAAGCTTTTATAACTGCTGTAGTAATAATAACAGATAGGATAGCTTCAGGTATTCCTGATGTAACTGACACACCAAGGATTGCTGATTTTGCATTTTCTAGTGGTATGTTAAGAGCCTCAACATATCTCTTGGCATAGATTACATAAATTCCACCAAGGACTAGGATTGTGTTAGTCATTGATCCCACAAAGGCACCAATGGCAATAGGGAAGTCCTTCTCGCTTGACTTGAAAGAATAAACTAAGAAGCCTAGGCAAAGGACAAGTAGTATTACTACAAAAGTAATATTTAGTGTTGAACCACCGCTTGTTATATTCTTGTAGAGTAAGTAAGCTAAGAAAATTGAAATTAGTCCCCAAAGTCCCTTAGTTAAGTTTCTCAAGTTCTTGTCCTCTAACTTCTTCATGGCTGCGAAAGAGTAGTAGGAAGTTATCCCAATTAAAACTCTTGGCAAGACAGAGATTAGTGGATTGTAAAAGACAAAGGCAACGGGACTTGCGTTTCTTAAAATTGCATTTAAGAGTGATGACACTCCAAAGATAAGTCCAACCATAGCTCCTACAAAAGGTCCCTCTGCTATGGCACCAATAATTACTGGTATGTGCATAGTAGTTGCATTGATGACTCCTAGTGGAATTAGTCCAAGGGGAGTGAGACTAAGAACAACTGTGATGGCACCAAGCATGGCAGCTATCACTAGCCTTCTGTTACGTTTAGTGTTTCTATTCATTTTTACCTCCGATAGGGTTCACAAGGATACCCTTCTTATTTGCATCAATTCATTTGATGCTTTTATAACTTACAAGCCCTCCAGAATCCTCTGCTGAATAAATTGCATTGGCAATAGACCTTGAGATGGTCTTCGCAGCAAGAATTCCAACTAAATTAATATCTGCTTCTACTTGGCAAGATGCAAGTGTAAAAATTGTATCTCCATCGTTCATGGTATGGACTGGATTAATTGACCTTGCATATCCATCATGAGCCATTTGTGAGATCTTATTACAGTTTGCCTTAGTGAGCCTTGCATTTGTTGCCACAAGAGAAATTGTAGTGTTGGCAGGGCTAAATTGATTATAATCTTTAAGTTGCTTTTCGTAAAGGGCACAAGTGTCTAAAAATATTTTATTTTTTCTGTCGTAAACTCCTGCAATTCTTTTTCCTTCTTCGTAATCGAAAATATCTCCCAAGGCATTTAAGGCAACAATAGAAGAAACTACTAAGTCACCAAGCTTTATTGATGATTGACCTATGCCTGACTTCATGGCAAAGTCATTGCCTAAGATTTTTCCAACGCTGGCACCACAACCTGCTCCATAATTGCCCTGAGTCTTGTCATCTTCTCTTGCCTTCTTTGCAGCCTCATAACCCATCTTAAAATCTGGTCTGACTTTTGCATCGCCTACTGCTAAGTCAAAGAGAACTGCACCGGGAACTATAGGGACTAGGCCAACGCCCACGTCGAAGCCAGCCCCCTCTTCTTCCAAGAACTTCATAAGTCCACCACCAGCATCAAGTCCATAGGCAGAGCCACCAGTTAAAAAAACTCCGTGAACCTTTTGAACCAAGTTCTCTGCACGCAAGAGGTCAGTTTCACGAGTGCCAGGTCCTGCACCACGAACGTCAACTCCTGCAGTAAAGCCTTCTCGGCAAAGAATGGCACTTGTCCCAGTTAGGGCAACTTCATCTTCTGCGTGGCCAAGCCTTATTCCCTTAACATCTGTCAAAAATCCCTCGTACATATTTCCTCCTAATTTATAAAAAGTTTTCAAGTCATAAAAAAATTCTAACTAACAAAAATTTATCAAGTCACAAAAATTTATTAAGTCGTAAAAATTTACAAAGTCATAAAACTTAATCACTTACAAAATAACAAAAAACCCCATCAAAGTCGATGAGGTTAAAAAATTTATTTATTTTTTCTCTTTTCATTAACAGATGTGACTTTGTCCTTAAAAGTGTAATTCTTGTCACGTCTGTCGTCAACCTTAACAACAGAGTAGACCCTGTCTGCTCCAGATTCAAAAACAGATTCTTGCATCCTTCTTATTACATCGTATAAAACTTTTAAATCCTTATGGGCAATTGTTGTGCCCATGGCATTAAGTTCATAAGTTAGTCCGTCAACTTCGCCAATAGAGTCAAGGGCACCTGCAATATATTTGCTAACAGATGTTGTCTTTGTTCCTATAGGTATAAGTGTTAATTCTGCTACTGCCATTATATTCCTCCTAGTCACTAATCCTTGGCAGATTCCAATTCCTTTTCACTGCCAAGAGTCTAAATACTAAAACTGTAAAAAAACAAATTATCATGGAAACCTGGTCGCCTAAAAAATTTCTTGTGATAAGAAAAACTATAGAGCCCAAGATGCAGGCGCCGGCATAAATTTGTTCCTTAAAGATGAAGGGGATAGTGCCTGCCAAGACGTCACGAATCATTCCACCGCCAACTCCTGTTATGGAACCGACAAAGATAAGCAAAAAGCTCTTGTCAAGTCCTAGTGAAAGAGCAGTTGCCATTCCGGTAATAGTAAAGGAAGCAAGACCGATTGTGTCACTAATAATCATAAGCTCGTTCATAAAATTTATGATCTGTCTTGATTGAATATTTTTTCTGAAATAGAAAAACATAAAAACTAAAATTGAAAAGGCAGCGGATATGCTTGCGTTAGTAGAATTTTGAAACATCTTTGGTGGATTGATACCAAGGACCAAGTCACGAACGAAGCCTCCCCCAAGAGCTGTGACAAGACCCAAGACGGTAACACCAAGTATGTCCATCTTCTTCTTGCAACCAAGTATGGCACCGGAAATTGCAAAGGCAATTGTACCGATTATGTCAAAAAATACATTGAACTCTAAATAATTTCCAATCATAAGGGCATTATACCAAAGTTTAAATTTGTGGGAGGCGGAAATTTCAATAAATCGAAAAAATTTTTTTAAATTTTGCTATAATGTTAATAGTATTGGAGGGACTATGAGCTTACTTATAAAAAATATTTCTTATTTAGATATAGAGCAGGAAAAAATAATTGATAAGGCAGACGTCTTTATCGAAGAGAATAAAATAAAAAAAATTGGAAGGGACTTAGCTGTCCAAGCAGATGAAATTTTTGACGGAGAGAACAAACTACTTGCACCAGGCTTTGTAAATGCCCACACTCATCTTGGTATGTCCTACTTTAGGAACTATGCCGACGACTTGGCACTGATGGACTGGCTTGAAAATGAAATCTGGCCCATTGAAGCAAAGCTAAATGCCGAGGACATCTATTGGTCTTCTTTGCTTTCTATTATTGAAAACATAAAGTCGGGGGTTACATCCTTCTGCGATATGTATTACGAGATGGACAAGGTTGGGGATGCTGCAATTGAAGCTGGAATTCGTGGAGTCCTAACTCGTGGCATGACAGATGTGGATGGTAAAGGGGAAGCAAAGCTTAAGGAGTTTGATGACCTTTACAAAAACTATCAAAACAAAGCTAATGGAAGGATTAAAGTTGTACCTGCACCTCATGCAATTTACACTTGTTCCACTGACTTCTTAAGAGAAATTTCTAAGAGGTCCCTGGAAAGGTACGACAGCCTAATTCACATTCACTTGTCAGAAACTTTAACAGAAGTGGAAAATTCTAAAAAAGAATATGGGATGACACCAATTGAATACGTGAACTCACTGGGACTTCTTGATAGCCAAATAATTGCAGCCCACTGCGTGCACATTACTGATGAAGAAATTGAACTTGTGAAGGATAAAAAATTCTTCCCAGTTTATAACCCATCATCAAACCTAAAGCTTGCCAGTGGCTTCACACCAGTTGATAAACTTTTGAAAAATAATATTACTATGGCACTTGGAACTGATGGCGACTCATCAAACAACAACCAAGACTTTGTTGAGGAGATGCACATTGGTGGCATAGTCAACAAGGCTGTTACAATGAATGAAAAGGCTGTGCCAGCTATAGAAATTTTAAAAATGGCAACTGTAAATGGAGCAAGGGCCCTTGGCTTTGAAAATCTTGGTCTTATTAAAGAAGGCTACCTTGCAGACCTTACAATTTTTGATTTAGATTCAAATTCTTTCACACCGAGAAATAATTTGATCTCAGCCCTAGTTTACTCAGCCAACTCATCTGATGTTGAAGCAGTTATTTGCGACGGCGACTTCATCATGAAGAATAGGGAGATAGTAAAGCTAGATGAGAAAAGAGTTAGACAAGTAGTTAATGAAAGATGGGAAGGCATTAAGAGGAGATAAGACATAAGACTATGGAAGAGAAAAAGACAAATAATTTTTTTAAAGTTATTCTAAAGGTAGCTATTTTATTAATTACTATTACCATCTTCAGTGGTGGCATCATGCTTGCCCTGTCCCTAATTTTTTACGGGCAGACCTACTTTAAGAGCGACTATAAAAATGCAAACCTAGTGATGCTAGCGGGAACTACGGGACAACTATTGGCAGCCATCTTTTTTGTAAAATTTATTTTAAAGAAGAAGTTTGACTACATCTTCTTCAAGAGAGAAGGCCTTGCCAAGAACATTGGCATAGGACTCTTCCTTGGCTTTTTGCAAATTTCTCTTTATGTCTTGTTAGACATGGGAAGGGGAGTCCTTGGATACGAGAAGATTAACCTAGGCAATCTAAATTTAATTTTCCTTGCCTACTTTATAGGATTTTTTATCCAATCAACATCTGAAGAAGTCCTAGTAAGAGGAATCCTAACAAGAGCCCTATTTGATAAATATGGAAGGAAGGTCGCAATCTTACTACCATCAATTTTCTTTGGACTTTTGCACCTGGGCAACGAGGGAGCGACAATTTTATCCACCCTCAACACAATATTAGTGGGAATATTTTTTGCAAAATTATTATTCTACTCAGACAACATAATGTTGACCTCAGGGGTCCACGCAGGCTGGAACTTTTCTATGGCAATGATCTATGGATTAAATGTTAGTGGCTTTAGTGGCTTTGACAGCCTACTTAATTTTAAAATTTTAAATTACAACTTGTACGACAAAACTTATGGGCCAGAGGGAAGTATCCTCGTGACCTTCATTGAAATAATTAGTATTTTTATTATATTTTATTTGGAAAAAAGAAAGGAAGTAAAAAATGGATGATAAAAAAATAGTTTACTCAGGGATCCAACCTTCCGGTTCCCTCACTATTGGAAATTATATTGGAGCCCTAAAGAACTTTATTGGTCTTCAAGACGAATACAACTGCCTCTACTGCATAGTTGATATGCACGCAATTACTGTTGCACAAGAGCCAAAGGACCTTAGGAAGAATACACTTGATGTCCTTGCCCTTTACCTTGCAGCAGGTCTTGACCCAAAGAAGTCAATCATTTACATCCAATCTCATGTGCCGGCCCACGCTGAACTTGGTTGGGTCCTAAACACAATGACAGGTCTTGGACAACTTCAAAGGATGACGCAATTTAAGGACAAGGCAAAGAAGTACACTGACGTGCAAGCAGGACTACTTAACTATCCAGTCTTAATGGCAGCAGATATTTTGCTTTACAACACATCCTACGTTCCAGTTGGGGAAGACCAAAAGCAACACATAGAAATCACAAGAGACTTAGCACAAAGATTTAACTCAAGATATTCTGAAACATTTACAATCCCAGAAATTTTGACACCAAAGGTCGGAGCAAGAATTATGTCTTTGAAAGACCCATCATCAAAGATGTCTAAGTCCGACTCAAACAAAGACTCTTTTATTTTAATTCTTGACTCAGAAGATGACACAAGAAAGAAAATAAAAAGAGCTGTAACGGATTCATCAGGCGAGTTTAGATATTCAGATGACCAAGCTGGACTAAAGAACTTAATCAACATTCACGCTTCCTTCTCTGGCATGAGCCCAGAAGAAATTGTCAAGAAGTACGAAAACCTTGGCTACGGCGAATTCAAAGAAGACTTGGGCGAAGTTGTAGTTGAAGGACTAAGACCACTTCGTGAAAGATTTAAAGAAATTAGAGATGACAAGGCTTATCTTGAATCAGTTTACAAGGAAGGAGCAGAAAAGGCATCCTATCTTGCAAATAAAACTCTAAGGAAGGTTTATAAAAAAGTTGGTTTTATCCCTAGGTAATCAACAATTTATTGATTTCGAATATTTTTTGTGGTATCTTTTATATTAAGTTGGAGGTGGATTATGAAGAAAATAATAATTGTAATAGCCATTGTCTTAATAGGGGCAGGAGTATTATATAGACATAATTCTAAAGAAGCTGCATCTATTGGAATAATTCGCGGAGCAGACGGACCAACAGCTACTTTTACTACAAAAAATAAAAAGACTGACAAAGATGAAGGTGTAGAAATAATTGGTGGGGCAGACGGTCCAACACAAATCTACGTGAAATCTAATGGAAAATAGAAACTTATATCAATCAATGCCCATTGGATTAATTGGTGTAGATTCGACGAAAAATAATGCAATTGGCGATGATAGAAATGATTTTCAAAAATTAGTTGATTCTGGATACTTGTATTTTGAAGATGAAAACATAAAAGCTGAAATTAATAAAGAATCTGACAATGCAGCAACAGCTTACGCTATATGTGATGATGAGGATTATTTTATAAAAAAGACACCAATTTATAATCCGAGTATTGCAAAAACACTTGTAACTTTAATAAATTGGGAGAATTCTAGCTTAGAAATTAAAATAGATACTTATGTAAGCTCAAAAATAATGTTAAAATCTGACTATACAATTTTAATTGCTACAAAAGACAAAGAAGTTATTAAAAGGCTAGAAATAATTAATTCATCAGATGAAGCTACAGATCATTTTAAGAAAACAGAAAAGGTATTTGGATTTTCTAATTATGATGAACTTATAATTTCTATTGAAGAAAATTTCATTCGTCTAATAGATGGCTATGAAGTAGGTCTAGTGTCTACAGGTTATTTAAAAATAGAAAAATGAGCAATAAAAAAGAGGATTGTAAAAATTTATATTTAGAGAGAGACTAGATGGTGAGAGGTCTTTATAAACTTTACAATTGTAGCTTTTTTGCTTCTTTGGTGAATCAAGTAGCCAGAGACGACTTATCTCGTTAAAGATTATAGAGTGTTTATTGAAAAATAAAAATTAAGGTGGTACCGCGTCTTTCGTCCTTAGGGATGGAGGACGCTTTTTTATTTTTTTAATTTTATAAAATTGCAAAAATTCAAAAATTATAAATTATGAGGAGGAAAAATGAAAGAGTTAAACAAAACTTATGATCCAAAGGATTTTGAAGAGAAAATCTATGACTATTGGATGGAAAATAATTACTTTAGGGCAGAGGTTGATGAAAACAAAAAACCTTACTCAATTGTAATGCCACCTCCAAACGTAACAGGCAACCTTCATATGGGTCATGCCCTTAACAACACTATCCAAGATGTTCTCATTAGGACAAAGAGGATGCAAGGCTACTCTGCACTTTGGCTACCAGGAACTGACCACGCATCAATTTCCACAGAGGCAAAAGTTGTAGAAAAGCTTAGGTATGAAGGAATAAACAAGGAAGACATTGGAAGAGAAAAATTCTTAGAACACGCTTGGGAATGGACTCGCGAATACGGTGGCAACATTGTAAACCAACTTAAGAAGCTGGGAATTTCTTGCGACTGGTCAAGACAAAGCTTCACCCTTGACGACAATCTTTCCCACGCAGTTGAAGAAGTTTTTATAGAACTTTATGAAAAGGGACTAATCTATCGTGGCAACAGGATCATCAACTGGTGTCCATCTTGCCAAACTTCAATCTCTGATGCAGAAGTTGAACACGAAGAAAGTGATGGCAACATTTGGTACTTCAAGTATCCTTTTGCAGACAGGGAAGGTGGAATTGAAATTGCAACAACAAGACCTGAAACAATCCCAGGAGACCTTGCCATTGCAGTAAACCCTGATGATGAAAGATACAAGGACCTTGTTGGCGAATATGTAATGATTCCAGTAATGGGCAACAAAAAAATTCCAATTATTGCTGACGAATATGTTGAAATGGACTTCGGTTCTGGTGCAGTAAAGATTACTCCATCCCACGACCCTAACGACTTTGAAGTTGGAGCTCGTCACGACCTTGGTCAAAATATAATTATGGACGGCAAGGGCTACTTAAATGAAAATGCTGGTGCCTACGCAGGCATGGAAAGATATGAAGCTAGAAAGAAAATCATTGAAGACTTTGAAAAACTTGGTTTCTACATTGGCAAGAAGGACCACCACAACGCTGTTGGTCATTGCGAAAGATGTCACACAGTTATTGAACCACTAATCTCTAAGCAATGGTTCGTTAAGATGGCACCACTTGCTAAGCCAGCTCTTGAAGAATACAGGAAGGGCAACTTAAACATTATTCCAGAAAGATTTGGAAAGATTTATGAAAACTGGCTAGAAAATATTCGTGACTGGAACATCTCAAGACAATTGTGGTGGGGTCACAGACTTCCAGTTTGGTACTCAGACTCTGATGATGAAATTGTAATTTCAAGAGAGGACCCATCAAACACAGAAGGACACGAAGGCAAGACTTACACACAAGACCAAGACACACTTGACACTTGGTTCTCATCAGCTCTTTGGCCTTTCTCAACTCTTGGTTGGCCAGAAAAAACTCCAGAGTATGACTACTTCTATCCAACAAACGTACTTGTAACAGGCTATGACATCATCTTCTTCTGGGTAATTAGAATGGTATTCTCTGCCCTAGAACAAACTGGCAAGCTTCCATTTAAAGATGTATTCCTAAATGGACTTGTAAGAGATGACCAAGGAAGAAAGATGTCCAAGTCACTTGGCAATGGTATTGACCCACTTGACATCATAAGAGACTACGGTGCTGATGCCCTTAGATTTACCCTTGTAACAGGTAACACTCCAGGCAACGACATGAGATTTTACATTAAGAGGGTTGAAGCAAATAGAAACTTCGCCAACAAACTTTGGAATGCAACAAGATTTTTAATGATGAATATGTCTGACGAAATCGAAGACTCCAACTTTGATGAAAATAAGCTTCACTACCAAGACAAGTGGATAATCTCAAAACTACAAAAAGTTATGAAATCAATTACAGAAAAAATTGACAAGTACGACATCGGTCTTGCAGCAGATGACATCTACTACTTCATCTGGTCCGACTTCTGCGACTGGTACATTGAAATTGTAAAACCAGTTTTATATTCTGATGACGCTGAAGAAAAAACTAACACAGTAAAGGTTCTACTTTATGTATTAGAAAATATTTTAAAACTTCTTCATCCATTTATGCCATACATCACAGAAGAAATTTGGCAAGCCCTACCTAATAGGAAGGAAGCACTTATTGTTGCAGCTTGGCCAGAATACAGGGAAGACCTTGTATTTGAAAAGGAAGAAAGGGCAACAGAATATATTGAAAATGCCATTCGTGAAATCAGAAATGCAAGAAGCGAAATGAATATAGAAAACTCAAAGAAGTCCAACACTCTTGTTTACACAAAGGACGAAGAAGCTAAGGAAATCTTTGAAGAAATGAAGGGACTTCTTCTAAATCTTGGTTACTCAAACTCTGTAGAAGTTACAGATGACGAAGCTAAAAAGAATTCAGAAAATATTTCTATAGTTCTCGACAAGGCAGAGATCCAACTTCCACTAAAGGAACTTGTGGACTTTGAAAAGGAACTAAAGAGACTTCAAAAGGATAAGAAGGAAGCTGAAGGAGAACTAAAGAGAGCCAAGGGCAAACTTGCTAATGAAGGCTTTGTTTCTAAGGCACCAGAAAAACTTATTGAAGAAGAAAAAGAAAAAGTTACTAAGTACGAAGAAATCCTAAAGACAATTGAAGTACAAATTGCAAAGGTAGAAAAAAACCTATGACATACCAAGAAGTTGTAAAAAATATTGAAACCAGGATTGGCAAGTTCAAGTCCAAGGGCAATATTAGGATCAAAAAGTTTTTAGAAAAGCTTGGGTCACCCCACAAGAACTTGAAGGTCATCCACATTGCTGGGACTAACGGCAAGGGATCCACAGTTAACTTTATAAAAGATATCTTAAAGGAAGACTACAAGGTGGGGTCCTTTGTTTCTCCCCACCTCATAACTTACTGCGACAGGATAAAAATTGGCGACGAAGAAATTTCTCAAGCTGACTTTGCAGAAATCGGTGAGCTTATAATTGAAAGAGAAAAGGACATCCTAGAAGAATATGGCGACCTCAACCTCTTTGAGTTTTTGACAATTATGGCGATAATCTACTTTGAAAGAGAAGGTGTAGACCTTGCTATACTTGAAGTTGGTATGGGTGGACGAGCAGACTCCACAAACATCTTCACAAGTCGTGAAAAATTAATTTCCCTTATAACATCAATTTCTATGGACCACATGGAATACCTTGGCGACACCATAGAAGAAATTGCAGATGCTAAGGCTGGCATCATCCAAGAGGATGGACTTGTGGTAACAACAAATAGGGACCCAAAAATTCTTGGAGTAATAGAAAGAGAAGCCAAAGAAAAATCTGCAGAAGTCTTCTACACCAAAGACCTTACAAGTGAGATAGAAAAATCTGACCTCAAGGGAATAGACTTCAAAGTGAAATTAGATGGTGTTGAAGAAGAATTTCATCTATCACAAATTGGCGACTACCAAGTTGAAAATGCTCTTGGAGCAATTTACGCCCTCTACCTCTTAAACAAGAGGGGAATTTTAAAAATTTCTCTTGAAGACATCAAGGAGAGAATAAAAACTTCAACTTGGAAGGGAAGGATGGAGATTGTTTCAAGAGATCCACTCATAATTCTTGACGGAGCCCACAACTTTGATGGGATCAAGAGACTAGTCGAGTCCTTAGACAATTTTAAATTCAAAAAACTCCATCTCATTATGTCAATCCTTGCAGACAAGGAACACAAGAAGATGTTAGAAGAAATTGCACCTTACACTGACGAAGTTGTCTTCGTAAATCTTGACTACAAGAGGGGAACAAGTCCAGAAGAACTTAGCCGTGAGGCAAGTGAGTATGGACTAAGGGGTCAAGTAATGACCTTTGAAGAGGCCCTAGCTTACTACAAAAAGTCTTATGAAGAGGGAGACTTGATTTTAATCACAGGCTCACTTTACTTTGTAAGCGAAGCAAGATCAAAAATTTTAAACTACGATTACAGCATTTAATAAAATAAAAAATCAAAAAAAATAAGACCATGGATTTTTGTTTCCATGGTCTTTTAATTTAAGTTAAATTATTTTGCTTCTTTAGCAGTTTCTTTAACTTCTTTTTTATCGTCTTTCTTTTCTTCTTTAACTTCTTTAGTTTCTTTCTTTTCTTCTGTCTTAGCGTCTTTCTTTTCTACTACTTTAGCATCTTTCTTTTCTTCTGCCTTAGCATCTTTCTTTTCTTCTACCTTAGCGTCAGCCTTGAAACCAAGTTTTTCTTTAGCTTCAACAAGTGCCTTAAGTTCATTTGTGAATTGTTCAGCAGTAGCTTTTTCATCAGCTAGTAGAGATTTTGCAGCTGCAATAGCATTTTCAAAGTTAGATTTTACTTTGTCGTCAGCCTTCTTGTAAGCTTCAGATTCACGAACTTCTTTTTCGTTAACAAGTTCTTTTTTAACAGCTTCTTTAAGTTCTTCAAGTTTAGGAGCAACTTTTTCTTCCTTAACTTCTTTTCCAGAAGTTAAAAGAACAGACTTAGTAGCTTCGTCATATCCAACACCAAAGCCAAGTTCTTTTCCAAGATCTCTAAGCTTGTAGTAATTGCTGTTGTCAACCTTGTAAGCAGTAGCTGTAAGAGCCTTGTCGCCAACCATTACCTTATCGTTAGTAAGCATACCCTTAGACATAGCCTTAACTTCTTTTTGGTCAGATTCAGCTACTTTGTAGTTAGCACCCTTAGTTAAAGTAACAAGAGCATCCTTGTATTCAACACCGAATTTAGCCTTAGAGTCTTTAAGAACTGCAGCTAGGTCTCTTAGTTTGAAGTAGTTGTAACCATCAATGTTGTATCCATAGATAACAACGTCTTTACCGTCAAGTTTAACCTTTTGAGTAGTAGCCTTAACGTCAACAGTTTTAACTTCTTTTACTTCTTTCTTAACTTCTTTAGATTTTTCTTCAGCCTTTTCTTCTACTTTTTTAGCTTTTTCTTCAACTTTTTCTTTAGCTTCAGTTATTTTTTCTTCAGCTTTTTCTTTTACTTCTTTGCCGTCTTTTTTAACTTCTTCAAGTTTCTTTTCGCCTTCTTTAACTAATTGTTCCATCTTAGATGGTGCTTTAGTTTCTTTAATAGCTTCTTTAGTTGCAGCAAATACTGGGCTAGCACTAGATAATAGCATTACTCCTGCTAGTGATAGTGATGTTAATTTCTTGTTCATTATAATTTTCCTCCTAAAATATAAGTTAACCTTATTATACATAAATTAATTGATAAATCAATTAAAGTGAGTAAAATAGAGAATCAATTTAAAAATTTTAATAATTCTGTAACATTAATTGTTGGAATAAGCGTAAACGAAACCACCACTTGCATTTACATCAAGATCAGATTGTGAATTATAGAAAAGAAAAAAGTCCCCCTAAGGGAACTTTTAAGAATTAATTATGAATTTTTCTTGTGCAATTAAAAAATAAATTTTTTTGACACATACTCCTTGATAATTGGTGAAAGCTTTTGGGCAAATTCTTCCATCTTAGGATTTTTGTAAACAACAGTAATTGCAGAGTAGTCTCCATCAATTTCTATAAAGTCACAATAAGAGGTTGAGTTGATCATCTTAAGAGCTGACTCATAAATAAAAGTCACTCCCTTATTAGCCCTAACTAAGCTGACAGAATTCATTATAGTGCATATAATTTTAATATTCTCAGGATAGAAGTTCTTTGCCTTAAATATATCTTCAACAGACTTTCTTAAATTTTTTTCACGGTTTAACAAGAAGAAGGTTTCCTTTGAGTAGTCCTCTAAAGAATTTTTATCATCTTTATAAATAGACTTGGGAACCATTAAATAAATTTTGTCGTTTAAAACGTGGACAGATTGTAGGGCCTTGTTAGTTATTTTTCTGTTAGTTATAAATAAATCAATTTCATCTCTTAATAAGGCATCTTCAAAGGAAGAGGAATCATACTTAGTAAGACTCAGCTCCAAGTTTGGATAAACTTCTATTAACCTAGGTACAATGTTTGGAATAATGTATTGGGACATAAAAGTCAAGGAACCTATCCTAACGTATGAATTATTTGAACTTTTGGACTCATTAATTTTTTTGAACATTTCCTTCTCTAAGTCTTGAAACTTATCTATGTAATCAAAAAGTATTCGACCTTCTTGTGTCAAAGCTAGGGGAGATTTTGATCTGTCAAAAATTACAAAGCCAATATTATCTTCAATTCTTTTTAAAGATCTACTTAGGTTTGGTTGAGCAGTAAAAAGTTTTTTTGAAGCCCTGCTTATACTTTCACACTCTTTTATTGTTTTTAAAATTTTAACATTTTTATAATCTAGCACTATATCACCAGAAGCATTATATCACAAATCATATAGGATATATAGTAATTTAAGTATTTGCTGTAGTAAAGTTCAGGGTGTTAATATTTAAGCGTGATATGAAAATGTTTACTTATAAGCTTTTCAATCAACAATAATAGAAGATTGTGTAATTAAAAAAAGAGAGGTGCTTTATGGAAAAAGTAAAAAAGAAAAAGGTTCCACATACTTTAGTAATTCTTATGATTATTATTTTATGTGCAGTTGTTCTAACTTGGATTATACCAGCTGGAGCTTATGAAAGAATTGAAAACGCAAAGGGTGTAAAGGTAATTGATCCAGAAAGTTTTCAATATATTGAAAAGAGTCCAGTAAATCCTTTGAAAATATTTAACATTAGTTTAGAAGGCTTTAAGGATACAGCAACTTTAATATTTGTAATTTTATTTTCAGGAGCTTCCTTCAATGTAATTACGATGAGTGGAGCTTTGCAATCACTAATAGGAGCTGTCTCTAAAAAGACAAAGAGCAAGGAATATCTTTTTATTCCAATACTAACTCTTATATTTGGACTTATATGTACAACTCAAGGTGTAAATACCTTCATCGGATTTGCTCCAATTATGGTTATGATTGCCTTAGCAATGGGATTCGACTCAATAATAGGTGCTTCAATTATATTGCTTGGTGGAGCGGTAGGATTCTCAACAGGAACTCTAAATGTAAATACAACAATAGTTGCTCAAGAAATTGCAGGACTAGCACCCTACTCTGGACTTTCATACAGAGTTGTTTGCTTTATAGTATTCTATATTGTTACAAACTTGTACTTAGTTAAATATGCCCTAAAGATTAAAAAGAAGCCTGAGCTAAGTCCTATGTATGAACTTGATAAACTTAGAGTTAAGGACGTAGACTCTCACGATGAGTTTAACGCTCCAATGGATGCAAGAAAATGGGCAGTTATAATTTCATTATTTGCTGCACTAGGAATTATAGTTTATGGTGGAGTAAAATTAAAATGGAAATTGGAAGAAACAGCAGTCGTATTTATTTGGTTGTCAATAGTGGCAGGATTTGCCGCTGGATTTACACCATCACAAATTGCAAAATACTTTGTTGAAGGTGCAAAAAAAATGATAGGGGCAGCCCTAATCATTGGACTTGCAAGAACTGTTTCCGGAGTACTAGATGCTGGAAAGATAATGGACACAAGTATCCACGCTATGTCAAGTTGGCTTAACTTCTTCCCTCAAATTTTAAAGGGACCTGTAATGTTTATTGTAAACATAATAGTTAATATGTTTATAACTTCTGGTAGTGGACAAGCAGCTGCAATTATGCCAATATTTGCTCCTCTAGCAGATACTATTGGACTTACAAGACAAACTGCAGTTTTAGCTTTTAACTTTGGAGATGGATTCTGTAACTATATCCTACCAACTTCAACAGCCCTAATGGGAATCTTGGGAGCAACAGACATACCTTATGACAAATGGATGATATTTATGGGTAAACTATTTGGAATTTGGATCATAGTTGGTTCAATTATGATGATTGGGGCACAAGTTATTAACTTTTAAAAAATAGTAAAGGAGAAAAATGAAAGACCTAATTATAAAGGAAATTGATAAAATAAAAAATAAATTATTTGAAATGTCAGACGACATCTTTGACCACCCAGAAACTTGCTTTAAAGAACACTTTGCAAGCAAAGTCTTAGAAGACTATCTTGAAGAAAATGGCTTTGAAGTTGAAAGAGGTTTAGGGAGCTTAGACACTGCCTTTAGAGCTAAGTATTCTAATGGAAATGCCAAGTACAACATAGGACTCTTGTGCGAATACGATGCACTTCCTATGGGACATGGTTGTGGTCATCAAATGCAAGGCCCATCAATAATAGGAGCCGCCATAGCAGTAAAAAATGCAGTGAAAGACCTTCCCTTTAACCTAATTATTTATGGAACACCTGCTGAAGAAGGCGGTGGGGGAAAGATGATTATGCTTAAAGAGGGTTACTTAAAAGATATTGACATAGCCCTTATGATGCATGGCGGACCAGCAACTCAAGTTGATGTTAAGTCTATGGCACTGTCATCAAGATTTGTAAAATTTTTTGGCAAGTCATCTCACGCAGCTCTTAAACCAGAAGCAGGTAGATCAGCTTTTGATGCCCTTCTTCTAACCTTCCAAGGCGTAGAATTTTTAAGAGAGCACGTTAAAGAAGATACGAGGATGCACTACACAGTTTCAACTCTTCCAGGACCAGCAAATGTTGTGCCAAGTGAAGCGGAAGGTCACTTCTCACTTAGGTCCTACAACTCAAAGTATTTAGATGAAGTTGTAGAAAGATTTGATAATATTGTAAAGGGTGCAGCCCTAATGACAGGAACGACTTATGAAATAAGAGAAGACAGAAGACTTGAATCAAAAATACCTGCCTATATCTTAAATGATTTAATAATGAAAAATGCTGAAGAACTTGGAGCTCCAAGAATAAAAGGAGCAAGAGAAAAGACAGGTTCAACAGATTTTGGAAATGTAACTTATATAATGCCAGGAGCCTGTGCAAGGATAGCCTTTGTTCCAGAAGGAACAGCATCCCACTCTCAAGAATTTTTAGACTTAGGTAAGAAAAAAGAAGCACACGACTGCGTAGAGTACGGTGCAAAAATAATTGCCACAACAGTTTATGATTTAATAAAAGATCCTAGCTTAATTGAAAAATCTATAGAAGATTTTAAGGAATACAAATCAAAGATGTAAAAAAATTTCCCTCTTTACTGGACGAGCCAGTAGGGAGGGAATTTTTAATGTAAAAAAGTCCCCCTAAGGGAACTTTTAAGAATTAATTATGAACTTGTTGCCACATGACTTGCAAGTGACTCTTATCTTGCCTTTTCCTCTTGGGACCTTCATCTTCAACTTACATGTAGGGCACTTGATGTACTTATAGGTCTTCCTATTATTGTACCTGGTCTTGGAAGTGAAGATCGTCCTTCTCAGTGGCCCAACAGCGTCTAAGAATTTTTGATTTTCTCTGTACCTTGCATTGATGTCACGAGAGAAGATCCTGTAATAGGAATAAATTATAAGCACCAAGGCAAGACTTGGTAGGCTTGCCCTCTTGAAGAAGAGGTTTACTAGCAAGATGACAAGAGCAAGGAAGGTGATAAACCTCCCCAATTGATCTTGTCCATACCTGCCAACCATAAACTGTCTAAATTTTTCTTTGATATTCAAAGAATCAACTCTTTCTTATTTTATAATCTTATAGGTCTAGCATTGCAATGTGATCTTTGATTACACCAGCAGTCTTTTTAAGTCTAACTAATTCTTCATCAGTTAAGTCAAGCTCAAACTTTTCTTCTATACCATCTTTACCAACTCTTATTGGAGTTGAGATGTATAAGTCATTAAGACCATAATGTCCTTCCATTAAACAAGAAGCCTTTAGAATAATTTTTTCGTCATTAGCGATGGCTTGGATGATATTGTTAACAGTGTTGCCAATACCATATTGAGTTGAGCCCTTGCCCTTGAAGATGTCCCAGCCACGACGACGAGTGTCATCTTCAACTTGGTCCTTGTCAAAGTCCTTGAATAGTTCTGGGTGAGTTTCCTTATATTTTTCAAGAGTCATAGAGCCAATCATAACTTGTGACCAAGGCACAAATTGACTTTCACCATGTTCACCAAGTACAGTAGCGTTAACAGACTTTGGAGAGATGCCAAGCTTATTTGCAATTACAACTTGGAGTCTTGCAGAGTCCAAGAATGTTCCTGAGCCAATAACTCTTGAGTCATCAAAACCAGAAACTTTATAAACTTCATAAGTAATAATGTCTACAGGGTTTGTAACAACGACAAAAATTCCCTTGAAGCCAGCGTCAACAATTTTTCTTACGTAGCTTGCAACTTCTTTCTTGTTTAGTTCAAGCTCATTAAGTCTATCCTCTTCAGGGATCTTGCCAGAGCAAATTACAATAACATCACGGTCGCCCATGTCTTCGTACTCGCCAGCTCTGAACTTAACATCCTTAGGATAGAAAAGTCTACCGTCATTTAAGTCGATAGCTTGAGAGATAGCTTTCTCCTTAACTACATCATTAATAATAACATCACTTGCAATACCTCTCATAGCAGAAGTGTATGCAACGATTTCGCCAACAGCTCCTGCGCCAATAATACCTAATTTCATCCTTATTCCTCCTTAACGTCCTCAAGGGACAAATTTAATAAGAAGTCAAAAATCTTCTTATTAATACCATATTATAGTACAGTAAAAATTAAAAGAAAATAAAAATTTAGACATAAGCTTTTATTATAAAAATATGTATAAAAGAATTTAAAATTAATTTTTTATAAGAGAGAAATAAAATATAACTTAATAAATATAATTGAATTTTTCTTTGTGTAATAAAGATCCAATGTATGATATAATTTAATCAAAGAAAAATATATTAGCAATAAAAAAATGACCTACCTTGCTTGACAATTGGTTATTTGAAATATATAATTTGATTATAAGATTAGGTCAGGAAGCATACGGTGCCCTGGCCATTTTTTTATGGAGATATTTATGAAAGAATACAAGACTTTTAACCAACAATTAGGAATACTAAGGAAAAGAGGGCTTATAGTTCCAAAGGATGGGAGACCAAAAAGATTTTTAGAACAAGAAAATTATTACAATGTAATAAATGGATATAAAGACTTGTTTTTACAAAAAGACATTAATGACAATCCTTTAGAACCTGAAAAGTATCTGCAAGGTACTCACTTTAATGAATTAAAAGCATTGTTTTTATTTGATAGAGAGCTAAGAATATTATTTTTGAAGTATATCTTGATTTTCGAAAACTCTTTTAAAACAGTATTGTCACATGAATTTTCAAGAAAATACCCCAAGGCAAATTCATACTTGGATATAAAAAATTATGTTAATGATAATCCTAAGAAAGTATTACAACAGATTTCTATTTTAACCAAGACAATTCATGACAAAGTAGATAAGAATGGTGCGATAAAGCATTACATAGAAGATCATGGTTCAGTTCCCTTATGGGTACTAGTTAATTATCTAACAGTTGGCAATTTAGCTTATTTATATACCATTTTAAAAAAACCTGATAAAAATATAATAGCAAAATATTATTCTGATAAATTCAATAAGCAGTATAAGACAGAAACAGGGCTTAAATTCACAAGTGAAGATTTGAGTTCCGCTTTAAAAATTATAAATTTAGTTAGAAATAAGTGTGCTCATGATGAAAGGTTATATAATTCTAATTTTGGAAATGTCAGAGTGGTAAATATTGCTAAATATTTCGATTGTATTTGCTATGATAATAGAAGAATGATAGTTGCAATTCTTTATCTAAAGATTTTGTTAGATAAAAGATACTTTCAAAAACTTTACTTAGAATTGAATAAAATTTTTGAAAGATATAAAAATGAATTTAATACAGTGTCATTCTATGATGTTTTAAAACTAATGGGAATTGAAATGCCTGATTTACAGAAATTGTTATGAGATGGGGCAATTCAGAAATAATTTAAAATAATTTGAGCAAGAGATGGTGGGAACACCGTCTTATTTGTTATTTATACGAAAATTCACAAATAAAATAATAGTCTAATATATAAAGAACATATAAAAAAGTAAAATTACTAGGTCTTTAGAAGAAAAATAAAAGTAGAAAATCATAAAATCTTGTAGCTTTTTTCAAAACCAACTGTTATAATAAAGAAGCACTTTAGAGAGGGAGAAAAATTTCTCAAAAATATTTTAAAAACTTTTTAAAAAGTCTTGACAAGATATTAAAAGGTGCGTATAATAAGTTTTGTTGTTAAAACTTCATGCGGGAATGGCGGAATTGGCAGACGCGCTAGACTTAGGATCTAGTTCCAATGGAGTGGGGGTTCAAGTCCTCTTTCCCGCACCAACATCAAGCACACGATTTAAGTCGTGTGTTTTTTTGTGTCCATTTTTAAGATGCAAAGTATAAATTTTATGGATAAATGATTTTTTGTGTGATAATATAATATTACTTATACCTAAGAATAAGAGAAAAAAGTATGAGAGAAAAGTGATTTAAGTGCAAAAATATGAGGTTTATCACACTACTTATAAGACATTTGGGAAAAACATTCTGAGAACTAAAAGTTTTAAATGTAGTGATGGAGAAAGTGAATGGTTGGGAAAGGGAGTATACTTCTGGGACAATCTATATACTGCCAATGATTTTTGGCCAAAGGCAAGAAAAATTAATAAAAAAGATATTATGGTGCTAAAGGCTTATTTAGAAGTAGATAAAGCATATATCTTAAATCTAGATGAAGAAGATCAACATAAAAATTTTGAAGAATTTTGTGATATTTTAAAGGGAGAACTAATAAAAAGGAAAAAATATATTCCAGTTAGAAACAGAAAAAAACTATGGTGTTTCTATTTGAATTATTATAAAAGATTATACGATGTAGCACTAATTACTAGAACTTTTTCAGCAGGAGGGCACAATAAAATTTTCGATGTAAATCGAAAACAATATTGTGTAAGTGAGAAATTTAAAGATTCTATAATAAAGAATGTGGAGGAGGTTGTGTGATGTTTTATAAAAAAGGTGACAGTATATATAGTGAAGAAATATTGGATGAAGTTTGTAAGGATATGAATATACAACCGACTTATGAAGTTCAAGATTTTTTTGCGGAAAATTCTATAAAATATGACGATAGTATTTTTTATGAAGAAGTAAGTAATAAAATTAATTGCAATAAATATAATGATTCGAGTTATAAAATAAGTGAATCTGATACTATTTATTATAATAGTGATCCTAAGACTCTTTATATCAATAAATCTAGGTCGTATATTAATAACAAGAATTTAAAAATTGACGTTTTATTAACAGAGGCGGCATAAAATGAACAATAAAAAAACAAATGAAATAAAAGGCAAAATATCTTTTGAAGAATATAGAGTCTTAGAAATAAATTATAAACTTAATAGAGAGTTTGATTCTGACGAACCTATAATAATGTCCTTTGAAATAGGTCACGATTATCAAATTTATGAAAAGGGAATGAATGTTCAAATGGGAGTAAATATATTTGAAAATTCAGAGAGCAATGGTTACCCCTTTGAAATGAAGGTAGATGTTGAAGGAATTTTTTCTTTTGAAGGAGAGGTTGATGGCGAAAAATTTTTAGCCAATGCCTTATCGATTTTATTTCCTTATATTAGAGCTATTGTTTCATCTTATACTTCATTGGCAAACATTCCACCTTTTACACTTCCAACAATTAATATTCAACAGTATTTAATAGACGCTGAAAGTAATAAAACTAATAAATAATAAAAATTGCTTGAATTAATAGATATATCCAATATATTTATTTTTGATAAAATTATAAAAGATTTTTATTCCACAACTTTTTGTTGTGGTTTTTTTATTCCCTTAAATTCCTTTAGATATTTGATAAAAATTTAAATAATAAATTAAAGACTTCACTAAAAATATATAGAAGATTAAAGACAAAGCAAAAAATATTTACAAATATTTTACATTTACAAAATCCTACATAAAAAAATTTTTTATCTAGTATAATATGTGAGGGAGGACTTATGAAAAAAACATTTAAAATAATTTTCGGACTAATACTAATTTTAATAATTTCAATATATATAGGAGGACTTTTCTTCTTCACTAATAGGTACATGCCAAGGACCTACATAAATGGAAAGGACTTTGGACTTGTAAAAAAATCTGAACTGCAAAAGACCTACGAGGACCTTTCGAGAAACTTTGAGCTTGAAATCATCGCCAAGGACAAAAAATTAAACGACAAGATTTCTGCCAAGGACTTTGGTTACATTGACTCTCTTGGAAGTGACTCCATAGACCAGACAGCCTTCTATTGGCCAGTAGCATCTCTTGTGCCAAAACACTACCAAGTAGACACTGACCTTACCTACGATGGAGAAGCCCTAGACAAAAAAATAAATAAACTTAAGCCAGTCTTGGGTCAAAAGGACCACTCAGAAGATGCAAAAGTCATCTTCAAAAATGGAGAATTTAAAATCCAAGATGAAGTTCACGGCAACTTCATAAAGATGGACGAATTTAGAAATACCATCTTAGGTTACTTTGGAGATAAGAAGGAAAAACTTAACCTTGCAGATGAAAATCTCTACCAAGAGCCAAAGGTAACTAAGGACTCAGAATATCTAAAAAATCAACTTGCATCCTATAAAGACATCTACAAGAAAAAAATAATTTTTGACTTTGACGATAGGAAGGAAGAGGTGACAGGTCAAGGGATAATTGCCATGTATTCCAAGTCCAATGACGGGACCCTTGCCCTTGACGAGGACAAACTAAGACACTTTGTGGAAAGACTTGCAGCCAAGTATGACACCTACAGGACAAGCAGGATTTTTAACTCAACAGGACTTGGCCTAATGAAAGTTGACGGAGGCATCTATGGTTGGCTAACAGATAGGAAGGCTACAAGAGAAAAAATAAAAGAAGCCCTTGCGAAAGATGAACCAGTTACAATTAAACCATCCTACAGACAAGACGCAGTATCAAGAAAGCTTGACGATGTTGGCAAGACCTACATCGAAGTAGACCTTGCAAGGCAAAAACTTTGGTACTACAAAGACGGAGTCTTACAACTTGAAACCAATGTTGTAACAGGAAACCCAACCAAGGGTAACGGAACACCAACAGGCACCGACAGGATTTGGTCCCGTGAAAGAGATAGGTACCTAACAGGAGAAACCTACCGTTCAAAAGTTTCCTACTGGGCACCAATAAACTGGTCGGGAGTGGGCCTTCACGATGCATCATGGAGATCAACCTTTGGAGGAAATATTTATAAGTCAGGTGGCTCTCATGGTTGCATAAACATTCCAGTCCCAGTAATGAAAAACCTATATCCACAAACCTTTACGGGTATGCCGGTTATAGTTTACAACTCAGCAACCCAAAGGGTAAATAATGCTGGCGGACAAGTAATAGTTGGTCAACCACAAGCACAAACTCAACAAGCACAAACTAACTAAGGACAATAAAATTAATTACAAAAACAAATTGATAAAATAATATAAATTAACTCCACATAAAGCTTGAAAAAAATTTAACAAGTGATATAATAAAAACATCAAATAAATAATATTTTAAATCTTCAGGGAAGGGTGCAAATCCCAACCGGCGGTAAAGTCCGCGAGCGCAAGCCGAATTGGTGCAATTCCAATACCGACAGTAAAGTCTGGATGAGAGAATGATTTAAACTTTCATGCCCCGAAGGTTCGGGGTTTTTTTATGCCCCAACAGGAGGAAAAATGAATAAAGTAAATTCAAGTTCTATGATAAGAACAAAAGACATGACGAAAATTGGAATGCTATCAGTAATTGGTTTTATACTAATGTATTTTCAACTACCACTTACCTTTGTAGCACCACCCTTTATGAAGCTAGACATCTCAGACCTACCAGTCCTTATGGGGGCCTTCACAATGGGACCAGCCTATGGCATCATAATAGCAGCCCTAAAAAACATAATGCACATAATCTTTAAGGGCACAATGACAGCAGGAGTTGGCGAACTATCCAACTTCATCATTTCATCAACCTTTGCCTTCGTGTCAGCCTACTTCTATAGAAGACACAAGACATACAAGGGAGCAATAGTATCAATGACACTAGGAGTCCTTGCCATGACAACACTCGCAATGATCTCCAACTACTTCGTAGTATTCCCACTATACGGCAAAGTAATGCCAATGGATGCAATCATAGGAATGGGAACAGCAATCACACCAAAGATCACAGGCCTATTCACAATGATGATCTACTCAGTCCTACCCTTTAACCTAATAAAAGGCTTCACAACATCAGCAGTGATGATGTTAGTCTACAAAAGAGTCTCACCACTCTTTAAAAACTAAAAAAGAAAAGATCAAAGATAAAATAAAACAAAAGCAAGTTGTCCTAGGGCAGCTTGCTTTTTTATTTGATATAATAAAAGTCGCAAAGAAAAATTTTAAAATTACAAAATCACAAAATCACAAAGAGAGGTAAAAAATGAAAATACTATGCGCAGGTCCAACATCAATCGACCCAAGAGTAATGGAAGTAATGGGCAAGTCCCTAACTAACCCAGACATAGATCCAGAATACGAAAAGAAACACAGACAAGTAGAAAAGAAAATTTCCAAACTCCTAAAGACAGAAGCAACATCCTTCATCATGCTAGGCGAAGGAATGATAGGACTAGAAGGCGCCATCATAAACTTAGTAGAAGAAGGCGACAAAGTCCTAGTCCTTAACAACGGAGTCTTTGGAGCAGGCTTTGCCGACTTTGTAAAATACTACGGAGGAGAGCCCTACATATACGAGGACGATTTCAGAAGAGGATTCGACATAGAAAAACTTAAAAACTTCCTAGAAAAAAATCACAACTTCAAAGTAGCAACCATGGTCCACTGCGAAACACCATCAGGCATCACCAACGACGTCAAGACCATCTGCAAGCTCCTAAACTCCTACGGAATCCTAACAGTAGTCGACACAGTATCAGGCATGGGGGGAGAAGAATTTGACTTCGACAACTACAAAGTAGACATCGCCCTAGGAGGAAGCCAAAAATGTATCTCAGCACCAACAGGCCTAACCCTAGTGACCATATCAGAGAGAGCCAAGAAGGCAATAAGAGAAAGGAAAAAACCAGTACCATCATATTATATGAACTTCGAAAACTACTACGCCTACTCCGACGGCTTCGCCTTCCCCTACACAATGAACGAAAACCTAACCTACGCCCTAGACTTAGCCCTAGACTTATTATTTGAAAAAGACTCCCTAGCCCTACACAAAAAATACGCAGAAGTCACAAGAGAAATATTTGAAAGAGCAGGCTTCGAACTCTACGCAAAAGACTCCAGGTCCAACACCCTAACAGCAGTCATAGTGCCAGAAGGCTTCATAGCAGAAGACATCATCGGAGCCTTGAGAAAAAAAGGAATCCTAATCTCCAAAGGAGCAGGAGACATCTTCGAAAAAGTATTTAGAATAGGACACATGGGCAACAACATATCCTATGAAAATTTCTTAGAACTCTATGAAAAGTTAGATGAGGTCTTTGGGGAACTAGGGATCGAGACAAAGGTGTCTTTAAAAGAAGAGTTTCAAAAATTAATGCAAAAATAGAATTTTTATTTTTTCTATATAGGAGATAGAAAATGTCAAAAATAAAAAAAGATAACATTTCTGCAAAAGGAATATCAATCCAAGTTTATACTGAAGATTTTAAAAATGATTATATAAGTCTTACAGATATAGCAAGGTATAAAAACAAAAATGAGCCAAAAGATGTGGTAAAAAACTGGATGAGAGTAAGAGATACTATAGAATTTCTAGGCTTATGGGAAACAATTCATAACCCAAATTTTAAAGGGGTCGAATTCGACTCCTTTAAAAAAGAAGCTGGTTTAAATGCTTTTACTTTATCTCCACAAAGATGGATAAGCTCTACAAATGCAATTGGAATTATATCCAAATCAGGGCGAGGTGGTGGAACTTATGCTCATTATGATATAGCAATGGAGTTTGCATCTTGGATTTCCCCAGAATTTAAGTTATATATTATTCAAGACTATAAAAGACTAAAAGAAGATGAAAATTCAAAACTATCTTTAACTTGGAATCTGCATAGAGAAATATCAAAAATCAACTACAAAATCCATACAGACGCAATAAAAGAACATCTATTAAAAGACCTAACAGAAGAACAATTGTATTATAAGTATGCAAGTGAAGCTGATATCTTAAATGTTGCCTTATTTGGCAAGAGAGCAAAACAGTGGAGGGAAGAAAACCCTAAGCTAAAAGGAAATATGAGAGATTATGCAAGCTTAAATGAATTGCTAGTTCTTGCTAACATGGAATCATACAACGCCATACTAATCGAACAGGGAATGGAACAAAAAGATAGAATGATTGAATTGAGAAAATTAGCGATAAACCAATTAATATCATTGGAGAACTTAAATAAGCTAGAAATAGAAGAGTAGATTTTTAGTAAATAAAAAAAGCTACGCTGTTTTCGCAAATGAAAACAAAAGCGTAGCTTTTTTGATATAATATAAAAATTTAAAATAAAAATTAACCTTTAAATTCAAGTTTCAATTGCATTCCAAGTCCACTTGCTAGTTTTTTTAACATTTTTAGACTTGGATTTCTTGTACCATTTTCAATTCTACTGATGTCTGCTTGATTAATCCCAGTTTTTTCGGACAAGTCCTTTTGTGTTAGATTAAGATTATTACGAGCTATAATCATGGCTTCTATAATGTCGTATTCCGGAGCAAGTGCATCATATTCAGACTTAATTTCATCATTTTTTAAAATTTCCTTTTTGTAATCATTGTAAGTTCTCATAAAAATCTCCTTTCAAAATCTTTTTTATATTTAATAGCAAGTTCAATTTCAGATCTTGGAGTTTTATTACTCTTTTTAACAAAACCATTGGTTAAAACTATTCTTTTATCAAATATAAAAAAATAAAAGATCCTAGTTATGTCACTAGATTGTTTTGTTCTTAATTCAAAAATACCATCATTTAACTTCTTTGAAAAAGGTTCTCTAAGATTATTCCCAAACTTTTCCAATAGATCGATATCTTTTAAAGTTTTCGCCAATAATTTAGGGCTTAAAGAATCTAAAAATTCTTCAACAGGAACTTTGCCATCTTCCTTATCATAAAATATAATTTCATACATACCGGTATACCTCTTATGCAAGTATAATATGGTGTATACAACATATTGTCAAGAGAAAATTATAACTTTACAATTAAATACACAGTTATAAAAAGATAAGGCTTAATCAAATTCGATTAGGCTTTATTTTTTATGAATGTTAGAATTATTAACAACAATTTTATCGATAAATATATTGACTTAAAAGTCCTTGTGCTATAATGAAATTGAGGTGATTGTATGAATTTTATAAAACAAATTTCTAATAGAACAGTTTCTATCTCTGACTTTAATAGAGGTCTTGCAGGTAGAATTTTTGATGATGTAAAGTCCACTGGATCTAAAGTTGTGCTAAAGAATAATTCTCCTGAATGCGTTCTTCTATCACCAGATGAGTATTCAAGACTAATGGATGAACTTGAAGATGCAAGAGACTTAATGCTTGCCAGGTCAAGAATAGAGTCTACTAAAGACGAAACTATATCAAAAGAAGAATTCGAAGCAAGATTCAAAATTGATTTTGATGACATTGAACCACTAAGTGAAGATTAGATTGAATGGGTTCAGGTTATTCTATTAAATAAAAAAATTTTGTAAAACCCAAGGTTTTAATAATTCAAATTTCAACCGTGTGCAAATCGATACGGTTTTAAAATAATTTTGCTGTAAATTGTAACTTGAGTTTGATTGCCAAGTTCCCAACAAATAGAATATAATAAATAAAAAAATAAAAAAAAGTGAAGGAAGGTGACAAGCTTGGAAAGTTTTAAGGATATTGATCTTGCTCTTGATAAATTAAAAATAGATATAAAAAAAATCTCTCCATCTATCCTTGAGAAGATTGAAGAAGACATAGACCTAAGATTTTCTCACGAGTCCACAAAGATTGAAGGCAACACTCTTACCATCTACGAGGTCAAGACCCTACTAGTAGACAAGACATCAATAGGCGGCAAGGACCTGAGAGAAATCTACGAAGTTGTTAACCACAAAAAAGCCTTTGACTATATAAAAAGTCATCTTAAGGAGGACCTAGACGAAGAAATAATAAAAGACCTTCACCAAATCCTAATGGATAACATCTTCCCTGGTGGCATCTATCGAAGTGGTAACGTGAGAATAACAGGAGCATCATTCTCACCACCATCCTGGGAAGCGGTAAGGCAAGATATGAAAAACTTTATAGAGGACTACAAGGCGAAAAAAGAAAAGACTCACCCAGTAGAACTAGCAGCCTGGGTCCACGCAGAATTTATAAGAATCCACCCCTTCCAAGATGGCAACGGAAGAAGTGCAAGGCTCCTTCTAAATTTTATACTTATGAAGAGGGGATATCTTCCAATAGTAATAGAAGCAAAAAATAGACCAGCCTACTACCAAGCCTTGGATAATTATGGGAGAAAAGGAGACATAGGACTCTTCCTAGACATGGTGAGGGAGTTGGAGCTTAAAACAATAAAGGATTATTTAAAGTAAGGGAGAGGGGTTAAAGAAATTTTCTTTAAAAATTTCTTGAGTAAAGACTTTGGCTTTAAAAATTTATTAAAAGTGTAAGCTTTTAAAATAGTTTTAAAGAAGAAATCTTCATAATATAAATAAGAATTAATACCATGCTTTACAAACAACTTCTTATTCCTTTTATATCTTATAGAAGAACGAAACCATCTCTTCTTTTCTTTCCAATTTCTTTCTTTATCTAATTAGAAAAGAAAAAATAAAAAATTGCAATCCTTTAACCCTTTTGTTATAATTTTAAACACGGTCTTAAAAGACCGGTCCTATTAACACGAGAAAGTGCCAAATAAAATACAAGGACCTATGTGGAGGCAATGTTGCAAAAGAATTTCGCATAATTCCTTTATGTAATGTAATTGTAATTTTACAAAGCAAAATTCTAGTGTATAATAGAAACACAAGAGGAACATGACAATTAAATAAAACCAAAAGGCGATATTTATTTGTCGACCTCTTAGCCGAGATAGTTCAGTCTCGGCGACAAAAGTTTGAGACTTTTGTAGAATCTACAAAATTTTTAAGGAGGTCGAAAGACAAATGAACAAGAAAATTATTTCTCTAGTACTAGCACTAGTTATGGTACTAGGAACATTCACAAGTGTCTTCGCGGCTGAACCAACAAAGAAAGCAGAAGCTAAAAAAGAAGAAGTTAAAAAGACTGAAACTAAAAAAGCTGAAGCTGGAGAAAAAGTTGAAAAAGTAGTTGGAAAAGATAATAAAATCCAATACGTAATCGACAAAAAACTTGTTGAAGGCTACGAAGATGGAACTTACGGACTTGACAAAAACATCAAGAGATCCGAAATCACAAGACTTCTTGTACTTGCTAATGGTAATGAAGAATTATCAAAACAACTACAAGGATCAATGAAGATCTACTCTGATGTTGATGCTAAGCACTGGGCAAACGGAGTTATCACAGTAGGAACTACAGTTCCATCTGATGCTAACGGAATCGCTATGCTAGCAGGATATCCTGATGGATCATTCAAGCCAGAAAAAGATGTAACTTACGCTGAATTATCTAAAATGCTAGTAGTTCTTGCTAAAAAAGACCTTACAGCAGACATGGTTAAAAACGCTAAATGGGCATCTGATTGGATGACTTGGGCAGCTCAATTAGGAATTCTTAACGATGTAACTGTTAACGATTCTGACAAGGCAGCTAACAGAGCAGATGCATTCACAATGATTTACAATGCACTTTACACAATGAAAGAATTCAAGAGAGTACCAGCTAACGAAACTAGAGGTATTATCTCAAGCTTCTCTAAAAATACACTACAACTTAACCAAGATTCTAAAATGGAATACAAGGTTAACGCTGATACAGTATTTGTAACAGGTACAAACAATGCTTACCAACAAGTAAGAAAAATTGGTGAACTTAACCTTACAGCTAAATCATACTACCTAGGTTCATTAGTAAGAATCCTTACTAACGATAAGAACGAAGTAACTCACATTATCGAACTTGGTAACCCAGAATTCCTAGCTAATCCAGAGTATGCTAAAGCAGGAAAAGCTGTAGTAAACACAGTTTGGAGAGACGTTGCAGATAAAACTGTTGAAACAGTAAATCCTAACACAAAAAGAACTGCTGACCAAGCTCAAAAAGAAATTGGAAAAGACGATTGCTATGCAACAATTAACTTTAACGATAACAAGATTAAAGCTAATAGCATTGTATTCCACAATGTAGAAGGTAAAGATAATAAGAAAGAAGAACTTCCACTAAAACTTACTGACAAGACTGAATTCTATGTAGCTAACCCAGCTAACAACATTATGAAGAAAGTTGCTAACATCAATGAAGCACTTTCTCTAATTGGTTACCAAAACTACAAAGAATACAAACTAGCAGGAGTATATGCAGGATTTGATACTGACGCAGCTAAAACTAACTACGGTGCTATTAAATTTGATACTAATGATAGACACACTGCAAAAGTAGTTGTATTTAACTTTGTAAACAAAGCTTTTGAAGGCGATAAATTCAGAGTTGTTGAATCTACTTCTTCAAAGGGTGACCTAACTCTTGAAAACACTGATGGTAAATTAATGGATGTAAACCAATTAGCTAACATCACAAGATTCCCACTATCTTATGGCGATAAACTTGACATTGTAAGCGTAATTGGACAAAATATTACGACAGAACTTGATCATAGCAATAAGAAAGATTTCCCAGTTGTTAGAATTACTGATGTAACTAACAATGGAAAAACTATTGAAGTTATTGATGAAGCTGGTGTAAGAACAGTTCTTGATATTAGAGATGCTGATGTTTTCTCTGCTCAAAGATATGGAAAACTTGAAAAAGATAACTTTATCCAATTCAGAGTTGAAAACAAAGATTCTAACGTAGCTGACCTTGTTTCACTTCTAGGAACAAAAGATGTTAGATTAGAAGGTTCTCTAGTAGGTGTTTGCCCAGTTATCCAATTAGGACAACAAAAGGGTGTTGTAACAGAAGTTGGAATGCTTGGACAATATCTAGCATTCTCAGTAAAAGAAGAAAATTCTTTAACTAATGGAAACAAGATGTACCACTTTGCTCACTATGTAACTTATGGTGAAAAAGATGGTGACATGTATAATCTATTAAATGAATACAAAGCTTCTGGTGAAGCAATTGCTTACAAAGTAACTGGTCAAAAAGAAGAAGGTAGATTAATGGCTACTGACATCAAAAATGAAAAGAGCGGTCTACTATTAGCAAACCACAAGGAAAGAGAAACTACTGTAAAAACTGATCTTGATGCTGTTAAAGGCGAAGAACTAAATGTTCAAGCTGCCGATGGACTTGTAGCAACAGTTAAAGGTAATATCGTAGCTCAAGTAAAAACTAAAGCTACACACACTGATGTAGAAGTAGAAATTCTTGAACCTAAAAAAGATAAAGACTTTAAAGCTAATGATGAACTTAAGGTAAAAGTTACTTTAACATCTAAAAAAGCTGGCATGAAAGATGCTAAATTAGATAAAGAAATTACTATTAAACTTAAATAATAATTGGTTATCTAATTAACTTTAAAGATAAAACCTGAGAGGAAACTCTCGGGTTTTTCTTTTTGTACATATATCTTTTTTCTGGTAGAATTAGGGCAGAAGGAGTTGAGTTGTAGATGTGTAAATTATTTATTTATCTTTCGAAGATATCCTATGCTTTGCCAACATTTATTTTTTTTACATTTTTATTATTACTATCTTTTTTAAAATATTATATAAAGATAGGAAAGATCCATAGCGAATTGAAATTAAAGGAAAAATTTATAAGTTATATCGAAGAAAAGAGTAATATTTTGTTTTATATTGTATTAACTCTTACATTATTTTGGTTTTTCAACTGTATTGTTCTTTATGATAAAATTGATGTGATTAGAGATAAGATTGTAGAATCCTATGATGTAATATTCTCAACACTTATAACAGTTTCTGGTGTATTTGCTGGTTTTTATTTTAATAAGAAGCAAACTTACAAGGAGATTGTGACTAGGGAGAGGATAGAGTGGCTACACAAGATGCAAGAGAGACTTGCTAACTATTTAGAGCCGACTTCAGCAACTATAGCAAAATCAAATTCAGATGGAGCAACATCAGATCCAAATGAAAAAGCAAAAGCTTCAGTTGAAGATAATGTGACTGTTAATAGACTTTATTATGAACTTAGTTTTAATATTAATCATAATAAGGATGCAGATGCTCTAAAGGCTCTTAACAATTATCATTTTGCTAGAAATGGTAAGGCAGACAAGATTAAAGTCAACTTAGCCTTAAAGGAAGAAGTCAAACTAGAATTAGTCCTAGATAAGGGCGAGGAAGATGAACTCTTACTTAAAATAAAGGATAAGAGTGAGTTAGATAAGTTAAAAGATCTAATTTCATCAGGCAAATTAGAAAAAATAAAAATAGGCAAAGAAAATGAAAATTTTGATGAAGGAAAAGAGTTTGAAAAAGAACTTGCCTTGTTAAAGAAAGATCTTTCAGAAGAATTTACAAAAATATTTAACGAAACTTGGGGGGATATAAAGAGAGAAGCAGATTGAGGGTCTGCGTTTTTTTTTCTTTAAAGAAAGGTTAAAAAGAAGTTTTTTAAATCTAGTGTAAAGACTTTGTCTTTAAAATCTTTTTCTAAAGCCAGAGGCTTTAAATTTTTATAAGGAGGGGGAGCCAGGGGCGGGCGAGGCCCCTGACCCCCTCCTTAAACCTCCCCCCTGACCCCATCGCCCTGGCAGGGGCCCGCCCCATTAATACGCAAAAAGCTCTCCGACTATTAAATAGAGGAACACAAATTGTCGCAAGCTCCAATTTGCGAACTGACCTACCATCAATTTGCTTTCGCAAATTGGGTTAGGTCATGTCAACTCACTCGCTACGTTTCACTTCGCTCGCTCGAACAGTGAAATTTTTTTAACGTCTTCGAACTTTTTGCTTACTGCTTTATTAGCTTGCGATTTATTGGCATACCTTACAACTTCATCACACTTCAACAAGCTGGGGCACTCGATTAGCTCACTGTTAAGTACGAAGTTATAGTTTTTTATAAAGTCATGACATCTTATGACCTCGTAACAGAGTAGGAAGTTATCCTTCCTTATATAGTCATGAAAATTTACAAGCTCATAATTAAATAGAAACTCATAACAAGCTAAAGCTTAATCGTTACTGGTTAAGCTTTTTTTAATGCAAAGATTTAATCTTTTTGTCAGGCTTGCTTAAGTGACTCTACATAAGTTTGAAAATGTGTAGAGGTAAAACCGTGAACTAAAGGTTGAGAAACCCCGTAAGGCAAGACAGCCGTTAAAAAATTCAACTGTTTGAGTTAAGCGATTGACTTCATGATTAATCAAGATCCAATCTTTATTGATTGATAAGTTTTTAAATTTTAAAAGCTTGAGCTTAACGAGTTTTGAATTTTAGGCTGGCTGCCGCTCGGGGTTGTAAGCAAAGGCCCCTGCCAGGTCGTTGAAGGTGTTGGGGGAGGTCCGGAGGGGGCAGGACCAATCGAAAGGTCCTAAACCCCCTCCGGAAAGATAATTAAAACCTTAGGTTTTAGAAAAAAATTTATTAAAGACAAAGTCTTTCTACTAAACTTTCGCCCGCCCCTTGCACCCCCTCCTTAGAAAGAATTATAAAAGCGTCAGCTTTTAGTAAACTTTTTAAAGACAAAATCTTTATCCAACATTTTTAATTCTAAAAAACCCTTAGGCTTTTCCAACAATTTTGAAAGCCTTCTTTCCCTTACTTTCTTAAAAAGAAAATAAGTTTAAACAAATGATTGACATATTAAAACAGAAGTTCTATAATATCTTTAAGAATAATTTACAAAAGGAGGTAAGCTTAATGGAAAATTTTGATGAGAGGTCGGAGGATGTTATGAATGGAGGTAATGATATGTGTAATGACGCAAGTCATAGTGACTTTTTTGATGTGATTGATCCTAGGGAGGGTGAGCTGGGGACTGGGTCTTGTGCTTCTTTGTCTTCTAAGGGTCCTAGGGACTTTAAGAAGTATTCTTATGAAGATTTTGACAGGGTCCTGAGGTCTGCTCTTGTAGGTGAGGAGAGGGCAAGGGCTAAGATCCTTTCTATGTTGGATCCTCTTATTAGGTCTTCTATTAAGAGGTATTGTCCTGTTTATTCTGAGTTTGATGATCTTTATTCTGATGGTCGTTATATGGTGCTTTTTTGTCTGGAGAATTTTGATGGGAAGAGGTCTTTTTTGAAGTATGTGAAGGATTATTTGAAGTTCACTTATCTTGATAATTATAAGTACCTCACTAAGGTGGAGAAGGATCTTAGGGATGAGGATCTTGATGAGGATGGGATGTCTATTTTTGACTCTATTGATGCTGGGGTGGATATTGAGTCGGACTTTGTGGAGGCTGAGAGGCTGGGTATCTTGAAGGAGGCGATTGATTCTCTCACGCCAAGGCAGGGGATGGTGGTTAGGCTCTTTTATTATGAGCGTCTTGGTCTTAGTGAGATTGCTGATTTTCTCGGTATCTCTAAGAGGACTGTGGTCAATTTAAAGGTCAATGCCATTGTGAACTTGCGTAAGTTTATTCTTAATAATAATTTTTAAGGGAGGTGATTTTATGGTAATTGATAAGCAACTTATTCGTTATAACTTTATGAAGAGGGCGGGAAATGTGACTCCTAGGTTTATTGTGGTTCATGATACTGGCAATCAAAGTCCTGGTGCTGATGCCCTTGCTCACTTTAGGTATTTTAATGGTGGCAACAGGCAGGCTTCTGCTCATTATTTTGTGGATGATAAGAGGATTGTGGAAACTGTTGAGACTGCTAATGCTTCTTGGCATTGTGGCGATGGTCATGGCAGGTATGGGATCACTAATTCTAATTCTATTGGGGTTGAGATTTGTGTCAACAGGGATGGCAATTATGAGGCTGCTCTTGAGAATGCTAGGATGATTATTAGGTATCTTATGGGTCTTTATAATATTCCTCGTGAGAGGGTGGTTAGGCATTTTGATGCTTCGCACAAGATTTGCCCTCGCTCTATGTCTGAGAATAATTGGAAAAAGTGGTGGGCCTTTAGGGCTTCTCTGTAGTTTCTAATTTTTTAAAATTTTTTTATTTAAGCCTAGTAACTTTTGTCATTTTATTCTATGTATATAGTAGGAGGTGAAAATAATGGCAGTTCAAGTTAAAGAAACTAAGCTAATGCTTAAGTCAGTTTTTGCTGATAATTCTTCTGGCGTGATGAAGAGAAGAACAGTTACTATTAAGGGCATTAATTCTAAGGCTTCTAAGGACAATTTATATGATCTTTCTAATGGTCTTAGCCCTTTAATTGTTGGCGAGTTCGCTTCTTCTTCTTTAATTACTGAGGAAGTTTTGTCTAAGAATGCTTAAGGTTTTTAATCTTTTGCTTTGTAAGTTGTTGGCGTGAAATTTTGAGATTTCACTTGTTATGAAAGGAGATTTTTATGGATAAGAATACTAAAACATTAAGGATGAATTTTTTTGATGAGGGTGGTAAGCCTTGGACTCTTACTATCTCTAACCCTAAGGACAATGTTGCTATTAACGAGGTCAAGAATGTTTCTGACAATATTATTAATAACCAGCTTGTGGAAGGCAAGGTTGGCTTTGTCAAGACTTTCAATGGAGCTGTTATCGTGACTAGGGAAGAAAAACCTATTGAGTAAGCTTGAGTAAGAACGAGTAAGGTCGTGTATTATGGAAGATTTATTGGCTAACATTTCAAATATTGGTTTTCCCATTGCCATCTCTTGTTACCTCTTGGTGAGGTTGGAGAAGAAGATGGAGGAGTTAAAGGAAGTTATTGTTGAGCTTTCTAAGGCTCTGGAGAATATGGGGGAGAGGTAGAGTTTTATTGTTAAAACTCTGGAAAGAATCTTTATGGGTTCTTTATTTTTTTGCCCAAAAATAGGGTAAAAGCTTTGATTTTAAGTTTATTATTTATATATATTGACTTACTTACTAATTACAATAGTTTCATCGATATGCAGTATTTTTTTAATTACATAAAGACTTTGTCTTTGAATCTGTTGCGTAAAACCAAAGGTTTTAAATTTCTTTCCGGAGGGGGTTAGGACCTTTCGATTG
>NZ_KQ960238.1:6759-9601 GCF_001553125.1 Peptoniphilus sp. DNF00840 | reverse complement strand
CCCCGAGCGGCAGCCATCCTAAAAATTCAAAACTTGCTCGCTTCAAACTTTTAAAAACTAAAAATAATTTATCAATAGAGTCAGAAGTTACTTGACTCTGTTTTTTATTTGCGATCTTCGCGTGAACCTAATCAAGTCAAAGTTCGCTACGCTCCTTTTCCTTGTAAGGTTCATCGGTTGAGCAATAAATTGCTCAAACACATTGAATTTTTTAACGGCTGTCTTGCCTTACGGGGTTTCTCAAGCCTTAGTCTACGGTTTTACCTCTACAGTGTTTAAAACTTATGCTGAGTTACATAACTTAAGGTTACAACTTTATAAAGTTTTGTATTAAAAGAAGCTTAATTTTTAAAAGATTAAGTTTAATGTTTGATTGAAAATCATTTGTATTATACATATAATGACTTTAAGGAGCTGATGGTATGTCTAAATCAAAATTATCTCTTAATATGAAGAAAGAAAATGATGTTGATAATAAATTAGAAGAAGATAGAATGTTTGAAGATGCAAAAAAGTTTGTCCATGAGCACATTGATGCTTTCAAAACTTTAGGAGAAAATTCTGATAGGATAATGGATAAGTATGACGAGGCTTTTAAGAAGTTAGGGAAGTAAGGGTTTTGTAAAATTTTTTATGGCTGTCTTGCCTTACGGGGTTTTTCAAGCCTTAGTCTACGGTTTTACCTTAACACGATTTCAAATTTATGTAAGATCACTTAAACAAACCTAACAAAAAGAATAAATCGTTGCATTAAAAGAAGCTTAATCAAATTCGATTAAGCTTTATTTTTTACAACTTTCTATTTAGTTATGAGTTTATGGGAGTGCCCCAGCTTGTTGAAGTGTGATGAGGTCGTAGCTTTTGCCAATAAATCGCAAGCTAATAAGACAGTAAGCAAAAAGGCTGGAAGCGTTAAAAATTTTCAATGTTTGAACGTCAGTGAGTTTTTGAAAATTTAGCTGGAAGCCTTTTTGCGTATTATTGGGTCGGGCCCCTGCCAGGGCGATGGGGTCAGGGGGGAGGTTTAAGGAGGGGGTCAGGGGCCTCGCCCGCCCCTGGCTCCCCCTCCTTAGAAAGAAATGTAAAAGCATAAGCTTTTAATAAAATTTTTTAAAGAACTCTTCTTTAATCTTTTATTCTACTGGCACTACTCTCAAGTCTTTGGAGACTTTGTTTAAAACCTCGCACCCATCTTTTGTTATTAATACTAGGTCTTCTATTCTTACTCCTATTCCTTCGTCTAATAGATAGATTCCTGGTTCTACGGAGAAGATTTGTCCTTCTTCTATTATGCTGTCGTTGACTGATGATACGTCGCCTGCTTCGTGGGTTTCAAGTCCTATGGAGTGGCCTGTTCTGTGGGTGAAGTATTTGCCGTAGCCTTTTTCTTCTATATAGGATCTTGCTGCCTTGTCTACGTCTGACATTTTGTTGCCTGGTTTTGCTGCAGCGATTCCTCTTAGGTTTGCTTCTTTTACTATTTCATATATTTCTCTTGCTCTGTCACTTACCTCACCAATGAATACTGTTCGTGTCATATCTGATGCGTAATTTTTGTACATTCCTCCAATGTCTAGGACTACGCAGTCGCCTAGTTTGCCTTTGGTGTTGTCTGTGAAGTGGTGGGGGTCTGCTGCTGATCTGCCATAGGCTGTGATTGGTTCGAAGGAAACTTCTTCGACTCCATGGGCCTTGTAGATTTCTTTTAGTTTTTGGGAAAGTTCTTTTTCGCTTAGACCCTTAACAACCCAAGGGATGATGTCTTCCATTACCTTGTCGTTGATGGCTGAGGATTCACGCATTAGTTGTTTTTCTTCTTCGTCTTTTATTCTTCTAACTGCGTCTACTATTGTGGATCCATTTACATATTTTTTGTCTGGGAAGATTTCTTGAAGTCTTAGAAGGAACTTAGCTGACCAAAATTTGTCGATTCCTATGACTTCATCGTTTTTTATATATTTGGAAAGTTTTTCAATTCCATCTTCTATATCGTTGTACCAAATATAGTCAAGACCTGCCTCTTCTTCTTGTGGGAAAAGCTCGTTGATTAGAAGCTTTATGTCTCCGTCCTTGTGTATGTAAAGGGCGAGGGCTCTTTCGCCTGGCTCTATCATCCTATCAAGGAGATAAAATATTGCGTAGGGGTCTGAGATTATCATGTGGTGAAGTTTGGCTTCTTCCATTTTTTTTATAAGTCTATTAATTCTATTTTTGTGCATAGTGTGTACTCCTTTTCTTTTTTTCAAATATATCATAAATTTGTTTTTATATCCAATTAAAGATAAAGGGTGAATTTTTATTAAATGAAGGTTTTTGTAAAGCTAAGCTTTAATTCTTATTTTTTATTTTAAAATTTTTCTTTGAGAAGTTTTATTAAAAGCTGAAGCTTTTATGATTTTTTCTAAGGAGGGGGAGCCAGGGGCGGGCGAGGCCCCTGACCCCCTCCTTAAACCTCCCCCCTGACCCCATCGCCCTGGCAGGGGCCCGACCCAATAATACGCAAAAAGCTCTCCGACTAAAAATTTCAAACTCGCTTCGCTCAAACAGTGAAATTTTTTTAACGTCTCCGAACTTTTTGCTTACAACCTTATTAGCTAGTGGCTTATTGGCAAGAGTTATAATCTCATCACACTTCAGTAAGCTGGGGCACTCCTGTAAGCTCATAACCAAATAGAAAGTTGTAAAAAGATAAAGCTTAATCGTTACTGATTAAGTTTTTTTGATGTGCAAGTTTTTAATTGTTGTTAGGTTTGTTTAAGTAAGTTAGCATAAATTTGAAATCGTGCAGAGGTAAAACCACTAACTTATGGTTGAGAAACCCCGTAAGGCAAGACAGCCGTTA
>NZ_KQ960238.1:0-6659 GCF_001553125.1 Peptoniphilus sp. DNF00840 | reverse complement strand
GAGCAATTTATTGCTCAACCGATGAACCTTACAACGAAAAGGAGCGTAGCGAACTTTGAGTTGATTAGGTTCACGTGAAGCTCGCAAATAAAAAATAGAGCCAGATGGTTACTGACTCTATTAATAATTAGTTTTTGATTGTAACAACTTGAAGCGAGCAAGTTTTGAATTTTTAGGCTGGCTGCCGCTCGGGGTTGTTGGCAAAGGCCCCTGCCAGGTCGTTGAAGGTGTTGGGGGTGGCCCGGAGGGGGAAGGACCAATCGAAAGGTCCTAACCCCCTCCGGAAAGAAAATCGTAAAGCTCTGCTTTACAAAACTTAATTAAATAATAAATCTTATTAAAACAATCCAAAAGCAGAGCTTTTACTCTAACTTTGCACAAAAAAATCTGTAGTTTCCTACAGATTAGTTTTGTGTCAATGTTTTTATTATATTTTCTACCTTAGTTGGCATTGTGAACTCGTGGTCTCCTGGTGCGAAGGCTGTTACTCCAAGTCTATTGCATTCTGCTACGAAGGCTTGGTCTGATTTAATTGCGCCAAGGTCTAGGAGTTTTTTGCCTACTTGGGCTGGACCTTCTCCTTCTGCTATGTTGAGCTTGTAGGGTTTTAGTTCTATGCCTGCTATTTCTGCAAGGATTTCTTTTACCTTCATGCCTTTGTCGAAATCATAGGCGCCTGGTACTATCTTGCCTTCGATTTGCATGTCTTCTGCAAGGGCCTTGTAAGTTGGCAGGTCTTTAATTAGTCCTTTGGAAATTAAAAGTTCTCCAAGGCTATCTAGGTTTGTTCCTTCTGGAACTGTAAAGTTGTTTACATTTTCGTCTTTTTCATCTTTTTTATCATCATCTACTAGGACAACTGGCTTAACAATTTTTTCTTTTCTAAGTCCTGTTGCTATAAGTAGGTCACCATAAGTTTTTTTAACTTCTTCTACTATTCCAATTTTTACATTTTTTGTTGTGATAGATTTTAAGTAAAGTGTATCTATCCTCCACTTGATTACAAAAATTAGGAAGAGGAAGAAGAGTATTGATATTAAAACTTGGCAGAATTTAATAAAAAAGAGTTTGCCTCTGTTAAAATTATTCAAAATAAACCTCTTTTCTTCTTGTTTTGATATAATTATATCAGCAAAGCCGTAAAATGAAAAGTTTGGAGATTTTATGAGAGAAATTATTATTAATAAGAACGATGAGGGAAGAAGACTGGATAGGTTTTTGAAAATTTATTTTGAGAAGGCACCTCTTTCCTTTTTATATAAAAATTTGAGGAAGAAGAACATCGTGGTCAATGGCAAGAGGGCAAAGCCTGAGGACATTTTAAGTGAGGGCGACGAGATCAAATTATTTTTGGCAGAGGAGACTATTGAGAAGTTTAAAAAGGATATTAAGAAGTCAAAAAATTCTAAGTTGCCAGATGTTTTATACGAGGATGATGACATCATTCTTGTGAAGAAGCCCATCAACTTGCTTACCCACAACGATACAAAAGGCTATCAAGACAATGCCCTTGATCGGATGGTGGACTATCTCATCGCCAAGGGGGATTACCAGCCTAGGCTTGAGAAGTCCTTTAGGCCTGCCTTTGTCAATAGACTTGACAGGAATACTTCTGGAATCTTAATTGGGGCAAAAAATTTGAAGTCTTTGCAGGACTTAAATGCTGCTATTAAGAAGAGGGAGATTAAAAAACTTTATCTCACTCTTGTGGCTGGCAAAGTTACTAGGGATTTTGATGTTGATATAAACTTGAAGAAAACTGGCAATAATGTGATGATGAAGTCTTCAAGGGATGAGGGCAAGAGGGCTATCACAGGCTTTAAGGTCTTGAAGTCCAACAAGGACTACTCTCTTTTGTCTGTTAACTTGATTACTGGAAGGACCCATCAAATTAGGGCATCTTTAAAGGAAGTGGGCCTTGCCATTGTTGGCGATAGGAAGTATGGTGAGGACAGGGTCAACAAGGTCTTTAGGGAGAGGGGACTTGACTCACAGTTCTTGCACAATTACGCCATCGTTTTTGATGCAGATGCCTTTAAGGATTTAAGGGGCAAGTCCTTTGTCTACCTTCCTGAGGGTAAGATGAAGGACATAGCGGAAGATATTTTTAAGATAAATTTAGGGGATTTGTTAAATGAAAAAAATAATTTTTAGGTCTCCAAGAGAGGACTTAGATTTTGAAAACTTAAGGGGCGAGAAAACTCTTGTGGTCTTGCCCTCTCAATCTGCCATAAATTTTTACATAAGGGACATGCTTAGAAGGGGCATGGACATAAATAAGACTGAGTTCGAAACTTTTGACGGGATTGGAAGAAGGAATAGGGCAAAGAGGCCTGATGGGATTTTAAAGTATTTGGTCTTGTCAAAGCTTATGAAGGAAGAGATAAGGACCTTTAAAATTTTTCCGGAGACTGTGGACTTTGTATTGGATTTTTTTGATGAGCTTGCAGAAAATTATTTAGACCCAGGGGACCTTGAGAAAATTCCTGGAGAGCTTTTTGTTGAACTTGCCAAGGTCTTTCAAAGTTATAGGGAGTACTTTGCTGCGAAGGACTACGACATATATGGAAGGGTCAAGGAAGAGTCCATTAGGGCAAGCAAGTTTGATTCTATAATAATTTCTGGCTTTTTGGAATTTGGCAAGACTGAGGAAGAAATTATAAAAATTTTATCTGACTTATCTGATATAGAAGGGAAAAATATTTTTATTGACCTGCCCTTTAACTTTATGGAGTCAAGTCTAGTGGATGAGCTTATTAAAAAATTAAAATCCTATGGCTTTGACCTTGATGAGAGAGAGCCTATTGACTACAAAAAAGAAATAGACAGATCCAAGATAAAAGTTTTGTCCTCAAAGGATGATTTTTATAATTTATTTTTCTCTAATGTGAAGCTTTTGTTGAAGGACGAAGCAGTAAGTGGCCTTACAATTTTAAGTGTGTCTCCTAGCCTTTCGGAGAAGATTAGGGGGAGAGAAAAGTTTCAGGGTCTTGAATTTAATCTGCCAAGGAAGGAGAGGTCTTTACTAGAGAGAGAATTCGTTGGTCTCTTAGATTATTTTCTCGACAAGTCCAAGGAGAATACTTTAAAGCGAGTTAGGATGTCCTTCTTTCCTCTAGGGCTTGATGAAGTTAATCTTGAATCAAGTCTTATGGCATATAATTTTAAAAATTTAGGGGACATAGATTTTTCAAAGCAAAGGGACCTAAGGCTCAATGAGGGCGAGCTTGATGACTTCTTAAGGGGAGTGGACCTTTTAAAGGATGAAAGGATTTCTCCAAGGGAAGAGGTCTCTTATTATCTTGAATTTTTCAAAAACTATTTAGAAGGTCCTAGGGAGAAAATAGAAAAGGTTCTTGAAAGGGACCCTGAAAGTCCAAGAATTCGTGATCAAAGATTTTTGGATGAACTTGACCAAGCCTTTATAAAGATGGAGGGCTTGAAAGAATTTTATAAGTCTATTGACCTTGGTGACTTTGTCTTGATCCTCAAAAAATATATGGAAAAGATTAGGCTTGATGAAGTCCAAAATCTTGAAGGGATTGAAATTTCAAACCAAGCCTCCAACTATTACAGAAAGTTTAAAAACTTATTTTTAATTGGCTTCGACGAGACCTACCAAGATGGCAAGAGGGCAAACTTCATCTACAAGAAGGAAAGTCAGGCAGCCATGGAAGAGCTTGGACTTATAAAAGATAATTTCAAGAGGGATTACGCTTATTTAATCTATGACTTACTTGTGGCAGAGAAGCTTTTGATCCTCTGTGGTGACAGGGAAAAGGGATTTTCAAAACTTTTGAACTCCTTGATACTTGACCTTGACCTAGAGGTTGAGGAAGTTAAAAAAATTTATGAAACAGGGAAACTCTATAGGACAAGTGAGGTTAAAGAAAATTCTTATCTCATAGATGCAGGTGAGCTTGGGGAGATTAACAAGAAGATTTCTGAGAGACCCTACTCAGTTACAGACTTTGACATCCTAAAGGACTGCCCTAGACGCTTTCTCTTTGAGAGGGTTTACAGGATTGGCAAGCTTGAAAAGGACTACGAGGACAGATTTTTTATTGAGGTTGGAGAAATCTACCACAAGGTTTTGGAAAGCTACTTCAAGCAAGAAGAGGGCTTCGATGAAGAAAGATTATTAAAAATAATTTTGGAAGTTGAAAATCTTGGGGACTTCGATGACCTTTCCTTCTTCGATAAGGTTTCAGTCCTAAACTCCCAAAAAATTCTTGGGGACTATATAAAGAAGGACCTAGAGGGTCAAGCCAAGTATGGTTACAAGCCGTCTTACTTTGAGGAAGGTTTTGAAACAGAAATAAATGGTCTAAAGATAAGGGGAAGAATTGACAGGATTGATGCTCTTGGGGACAGGGAGATCATCATGGACTACAAGAGGTCAGGTGTCAAAAAGAAAAAGGAAATTGATGAGTTGAAGTCCTTCCAGATGCCACTTTACTCTATTGCGAGAAAAAAATTGGGTAAGAAAATATCAATGGCTAACTATGGGTCCATTAAGAGGGGAGAAATCGCAACTGTGATAAAGAACTCTGACTTTCTACCAAAGGATGACAAGGGTAGGTATTATATGACAGATGAAGATTTAAAGGACCTCTTAGATAAATTTGAAGCTGAAATTGTCAGACTAACTTCTAGCATTAGGTCTGGCGATTATGAATCAACAAGTGATTGCAAAAATTGTGATTACTTAGAAATTTGTGAGAACAAGGAGAGTTTTAATGGATAAAAAAGAACTTAGGAAAAAATATACGAAGGTTAGGGCAGAGGTTGAGGACAAGGACCTAAAGGACAAGTTGATAAGAAAAAATTTAAGGGAACTTGATCTTTATAAGAAGGCAAGGTCTGTCTTTGTTTTTATTTCTTACAGGTCAGAAGTTGACACCAAGGGAATAATTGATGACATCTTGGCTGATGGAAAGAAACTTTTGGTGCCCCTTGTAAAGGGGAGCGAGATGATTGCTGTTGAAGTCAAGGGGATTGATGACCTTGAGCCAAACAAGATGGGGATACTTGAACCAAAGGATGGGGAAGAAGTGACAGAGGTCGACTTAACTCTTACACCTGGGCTTGCCTTTGACAAGGCAGGCTATAGGCTTGGCTACGGTGGTGGTTACTATGACAAGTTTTTCTCCAAGGTGGACACAATAAGGATGGGGATTGGTTACTATGACCAATTCGTTGAAAGTCTTGTTCACGAAGACTATGACAAGCCTCTTCAATATCTTTTAACTGATAGGGGATTGATTGAATTTGAATAAATATAAGAGAAGATATCCAAGCATAGAGGCCAAAACTTGGAAGTGGGTCCTGTCTTTCATCCTTTCTATAGGGTCCTTCTTTTTGGTGAGTTTGATTTTTGAACTCTTGGGAAGTAAAAATGAAATCCTAATTGCCCTCTTAATAAGTGCCTTGTGCCTAGTGGCCCTTTGGGTGGTGGATAGGCAATTTATTTTAAAAATTTTCTTGCCCTTAAAGATGAAGGACATCCTATACATTTTGCTGGGACTTGGATTTTCCTTTGTGGCAGTTATACTTGCATCAATTGCAATGGCGCAAATGGGAATTCAGGGGTCAGCAAATCCAATTTTTGACATCTTGAATGATGATAATATAAAGAGATTTATTGTCTCAACTATGATTCAGTTTATCGCTGAAGAAATAATTTTTATAATTCCCTTCTTGTTTGTGATTAACAAGTTGAGGACAAGAAATGAAAAGTTAAAGACCCTAGTAGCAATCCTTGTGTCATCACTTATATTTGGAGCCATGCACCTGACAACTTACAACTTCAACATCCTCCAGGCAGTCCTTGTGATATCAATAATAAGAACGGGCCTTACCATGTCCTATGTCCTTTCAAAGAATTTGACAGTGACTTATTTAGTTCATATGATTTACGATTGGGCCTTGATTTGGATTTACTTGACAGCCGGTCAAATGGCATAGGTTTGTGGGATTTAATGACTTTGTAAAGAGGGATGACTTTATAAAAAGCTACGAGTTTGTAAAAATTTGTGGCTTTGAAAAAATTTATGAACTTATGAAGATTTATGAACTTAGTAAAAAACTATAAGTTTGCAAATAATTATGAAGTTTGAAAAAATTTATGACTTTGTAAATAATTATGGACTTGTAGAAAATTATAAACTTGTAAAAACTTATAAAAAAATAACCACGGCTTAATGGGACACCATAAAGTCGTGGTTTTGTTTTTGCACAAAGTTAATTAAATAGAAAGCTCCTTGAAGCCCTTGCCAAGAATCTCTGAAGTGTCAGAAACTGTGACAAAGGCATCCTTGTCAGTCCTCTTGATAATTTGCCTAAACTTGACAAGTTGCCTTGAAGAGCAAACACAGTAGAGGATGTAGACCTCCTTCTTCTTGTAGGAAGTCACCCCCTTGATATAAGTTAGTTGAGTTTAATTATATAAGAAATAGGAGAGGTGATTTGATGCTAAGGGAAATTATAGAAATCAATTTCCCGCTAAAAGCTTTTGAAAAAAATTATGACTTTAGAACTTCTTTAATGTAATTGCAGCTTAACACCATTGCTTTTGCGATAAAATTTATAGACAAAAAATTAAATCTATAAATTTAATAATAGTGGAAGATTGTAAAATGAAGTTAGCCAAATAAAAG
>NZ_KQ960237.1:0-9044 GCF_001553125.1 Peptoniphilus sp. DNF00840 | reverse complement strand
TAGGTGTCGCAATATTATTTGCAATTCATCATAAAAAAACAAACCTGTCTGCGTTTATTAGATTATAAATTATAAAGAAAATTTGAGAAATGATAAAAATTATATCTAATATAGTAAAAACTATTCTATAAAAATCTTTCTTTATAAAAATTGTCCTAAGATTCTTTATTAAAAAATATATATTAACAATAAAAAATCCCATTAACAAATAAATCGCAGTGCTAACATAAGCTGATTTGTTAAAATTTTTTATAACATTTCCATTTTTTAGTGTTAAGAAAAATACAAACTGATAAATTGTAAAAATTAGACAATTTATTATAACTATTAGCTTTAAATATTTTTCATTGTTATAAATTTTTGAGTCGAAGTTTAATATTTTCAATAAAATATATATAACAAGATAAACTCCAAAATAAAATAAGATTAACTTTGTTCTCGAATAAATGGAACTAAGCCAACAGCTTGTTAATATTGTGTAAGCTAAGTAAGAATCTAAAAGTTTCTCTTCTCTGCTAGAATTTTTACTTTTAACTTTCTTCTTAGATAATTTTCTAACAATAATAAAAAATAATATGGCTAGAAAAGTTCCAAAAAGGATTACATGAACCTTGTCTGTCATTTTTCTCTCTCCTTTAACGCTTAAATCTTTACATTCTATCGAGATAAAAATCGAACCTATTAATATTTATGTAGTTATAAATAGTAAAGGCTACAAGAATAATGATAAATAAAATTTGTAAAGTTATAAAAACTTTCCTATAAATATCCTTATTTTCAAAAATCCTAATTAGTAATTTTTTTGACAAATAATAGCTAAGCCACAAGATCACAAACACATACCAAATCATAGCAATTTGAAATTCCCTCTTATAAAGGGAATCAATAAAGTGTCCATCTTCTAAAGTAACAAAGAATATTAACTGGCAAATAATCAAGATAGCTTGCATGAATAGGGTGCTTATCTTATAAAGTCTTGGGTCATCTGCATATTTATTCTTCAAAACATCTTCTGTGAATGACCTGTACATAAAAGAAGCAATAAGTAAAAAGTAGAAAAAATAAAAATTTAGCTTGCTTCTACAAAAAACCATTGATAGCCACAACTCAATTGTTGTAAAGGAAAAAACATAAGATTGAAAAGTTGTGGCCTTATCACTCTCTATCCCAACTTTTTCTTTTAATTTATATCCAATAGGACTTATTAAAGCAAGAATCGTCGTGGCAATAATATTTATAATTAAATTTCTCATAATTCCTCACCTGATGTTTCTTGATAATCTTCACTTTCTACATAAAAATCAAAGCGGTTAACATTTTTTATGTTATAGGCACTTCCTAAAGCCAGTATTAAAATCAAGATAATCTCTGAAATAATAAAGGCTCTTCTCCAAATATCTTTTTCAAATAAAATTCTTTTTAAAACTCTCATGTCTAAAATTATTTTAATGTATGTAAAAAAAATAGTTGAAACTATTAAAATTTTTCGAAAGTCACTTTTGCCGGTTGAACAAATAGTAAGCCCATCTTTTAATTCTAAAAAACTAAGGCTTGCTAATAATATAAAAGATATGGAAATAAATAAAACTCTCCACTTAGGTTCATTTTTATTTTCCAATAACTTCTTTCCACTTTCGCTATCTGTGTAAAGTTTATAAATAGTCCAGATTACAAAACATATAAAGATGGTGACAATAATTGTAAGCCCAAGATTTTGATAAATTCTATCGTAGAATTGTAAGATTAAAAAATTTGTCATTAGGAAGGAATATATTATGTCACTCTCTGAATCTTTTTCTCCTTTCTTCTCTTCTCTTATGTAAATAAAAGTGACTAAGGCTGATGTAAAAATTGCCACTAAAACATATCTTGAAAATTCGCTCATTAATCCACCTCAAAAATATTTTGTTAATATAAAACTTTTCCTTCTTAATTTATTATAGAACCCCACTCATAAATTGTAAAAAAGTTAATAAAAATCAAAAATCAATTCCTAAATTTTTTAAGTTTTCTTCAAGAGAAAAAATCTTTTTGCCATCTTTTGTTATTTCTGACTTTGAATGAATTAAAGATTTAACTATAGATTCTTCAACTGATTCTGCACAAGCCCTAAAGGCATCATCTAATAAGTCTTCTTTTATAATTTTAATTTCTTCAAATTTAGATTCCCCTATCTTATTGGCAGTTGAAAAGGCTATGACAATATCTCCTGATCCATGTCCCAAGTATGATCCTACATTGCCAAGTCCAATTGTTGCCCTCTTTGATAGCCTCTTTAATTGTCTTGAACTAAGTGGCAAGTCAGTTGCGAGGACTATAATAATCGAACCTTTGTCCTTGTCTTCTCTTTTTTCCTTGGACTTCAAATACATTTCACGTCCTATGGGTCTTCCTTCTATCTTTAGGTCTTTTATCCTGCCAAAATTTGACAAGACAAGACTTCCTAGGGTGTACTCCCTTCCTTCTATTTCAATAATTCTTGATGAAGATCCAATTCCACCTTTGAGGTTAAAGGAAATCATTCCAGTGCCTGCTCCAACTGACCCTTCTTCAAAATCTTCTTTTATATTTTTAAGAACCTCTAAGACATTTTCTTCTTTTACATGAAGGCCCCTCATATCATTTATGACTCCGTCGTTGCATTCTGTGACAATAATGTTTGGTGCTCCAGCCTTGTCGCCAACCTTTTCGTACCTATCTATCATCCACTTCATCGAAGAGTCAAGCACTCTTCCAAGGCTCATAGTGTTAGTCATAAAAATTGGTGACTCAAGAGTTCCCAACTCTTCAAGTTGAACTAGGCCAAGACTTTTTCCATAGCCGTTAATTATGTAAGAGCTTGCTAAGAGTTTTTCATTAAAGACATCACCATCATGGGGCATGATACATGTCACTCCAGTTTTTATTTTTCCATACCTAATAGTTGAGTGACCAACCTTAACTCCCTTAACGTCAGATATTTTATTAAGTCGTCCCTTCCTGCTATCTTTAAAAATTTCAAAAGTCATAAACATCCTCCTCTTAAAGAGATTATATCAGATAAATTTTATAATTTAATAAGATAAATTAGGACATGAAAAAAGTCCCAGCCGAAGCTGAGACAAATTTTATTTTTAATTGTTTCTTTCGTAAGGAATACCATCTGCTGATGGCGCTCTTGATCCCTTTACAAAAATTATTAATACAAGAAGTGTTATTGCATAAGGAATCATTGAAAGTAGGTTTGTATCGATTTTTATTCCAATGGAGCCAAGGAAAACTGAAAGTCCTTGTGCAAAACCAAAGAGTAGGCAAGCAAGCATAGCTCCTTGTGGTTTCCATCCACCAAAGATTACTGCAGCAAGGGCAATGAAGCCTTGACCAGAGATAAGTGTTTCCCTATAGTTTGATACAACCGCAAGAGACATTGACGCTCCACCAAGTCCTGCTAAAAATCCAGATGCTAGTACGCAAATGTATTTGATTTTGAAAGCATCTACTCCAAGAGTTTCTGCTGCCTTAGGGTATTCTCCAACTGCTCTTATCCTTAGACCAAGTCTAGTCTTGTAAAGTATAAAATAAACTACAAAGACAAGAACAAAGGCAAGGTAAACTGATGCATATTGTGAGAATACAATATCAAAAAATTTGCTTATGCCCTTTCCTCCACCAGACTTAAAAACTTTTCCAAATAAGATTGGAAGTTTGTTTTCATAAGGTATGGACTTTGACATAGCTGCTCCATCAAAGAAGAGCCTACAAAGGAAAAGCGAAAGTCCCGGTCCAATTAAGTTAATGGCTATACCACTTACAACGTGGTCTGCCGCAAAGTTAACTGTGGCTATGGCGTGAAGAAGAGCTACTAACATTCCACCAAGTCCTCCACACAAGAATGCCAACCAAGGATTGCCTAGGTAGTAACCAACAATGGAACCAACAACTGCTCCTATGGACATCATTCCTTCAAGTCCTATATTTACAACACCAGAGTTTTCAGATAAGACGCCTCCAAGGGCTGTATAAATAAGGGGAGCTGAATATAAAAGTGTTATTGATAAAATACTTGCTAAGCTTAAAAGTGAACTATTCATTTGCTCCTCCTTTTTCTAATTTTTTCCCATCCTTCTTTGACCACTTAGTAAAGAAGAATTTTATAATATCCAAAAGTTTTGGCATTGCAATAAATAGAATCATAATACCAATAATAATTTTTACGACTTCTGAATAAGTTCCTATTGTAGTAAGCTTTCCTCCACCATAAGTTAAGCCTGCATAAAGAAGGGCTGCTGGGATTGTGCCTAGTGGGTTGTTGCCTGCTATAAGTGCAACTGCCATTCCATCAAAGCCGTAGCCTTCTTGGGCTGCCATAATTCCAATGTCGCCAGAGACACCAAGAACAGTTATTGCACCAGCAAGTCCTGCCAAGATACCTGCAATACCCATGGATTTTACAATAGATTTATTGATGTCAATTCCACCGTATTCAGCTGCCTTTTCATTGAAACCAACAGCACGAAGTTCATAACCAAGTGTAGTTTTCTTTAGGATATACCAAACTACTAGGGCTGCAATAATGGCAATTACTATACCAAAGTTTAGAGGTGGATTTAAAACATCCTTTAAAAATTTGTGTTGAGCAAGAAAAGCTCTACCAGATTCACTCATCTTCCAAGCACCAGCAATTTTTATGCTGGCAGAGTCCTTAATTGGATAAGAGTTATCTGATTCAATTGACCTTAAGATTGGAAAACTCAAAAGATAATTGCTTAGATAAAAGCCAATCCAGTTCATCATAATAGACGATATAACTTCATTAACTTGAAATTTTGCCTTTAATATTCCAACTATAGCTCCCCAAAGATAACCACAAAGAGCTCCAACTAATAGAGCTACAAGTCCGTGAATTACTGGAGGAAGGTCCAACAAAAGTCCAACGACAAGGGCTCCAATGGAACCAACTATGTATTGACCTTCGGCACCAATATTAAATAGGCCTGTGTTGAAGGCAAAGGCAACTGAAAGTCCTGTTAAAATTAAAGGCACAGCCTTTACTATTGTCCAGGAAATATACTTAGGCTTTCCAAAGGCACCCAAGAAGATTACCTTATAGGCCTCAACTGGATTTGTTCCACTAATTAAAAGTATAATTGAACCAATTATTATCCCAAGTACAATGGCAAGAATTGTGTATATAAACCTATTTCTCTTCATTTTTACCTCCTGCCATATATAGTCCTAGCTCTCTTTCATTAGTTTCCTTCGCATCAAAAGTCTTTAGGATTTTTCCATTATAAATAACAGAAATCCTATCAGATAAGGCAAGAATTTCATCAAGTTCAAAGGAGATGAGAAGGACTGCCTTCCCCTTGTCCCTTTGCTTTATCAAGAAATTCCTAATGTATTCAATGGCACCAACATCTAGCCCCCTAGTTGGTTGGGCTGCAATAAGAAGATCTGGATCTCCGGAAATCTCCCTTGCAATAATAACCTTTTGTTGGTTACCACCAGAAAGGGCGCCTGCAAATTGTTTAATGTTTCTTGGCCTTATATCATAGTCCTCTGAAAGGTCGACTGCATTTTTTTCAATATTAGGAAAGTCCAAGATTCCCTTTTTAGAAAACTTGTCCTTGTAGTATTCCTTTAAGATAATATTTTCTGCAACAGAAAAATCTAGGACAAGTCCTCGAAGTTGCCTATCTTCTGGAATTGAGTTCAAGCCTCTTTCAATAATATCCCTTGGAGTATGATTTAAAATTTCTTCTCCCTTAAAGATTACAGAACCAGCTTCTGCCTTTTTAAGACCAGTGAGAGTTTCAATTAGTTCAGATTGACCATTTCCATCAACACCTGCAATACCATGAATTTCTCCAGCCTTGATGTCGAGATTTAAGTCACCTAACTTTTTGACCTTCCTAATATCTCTTGCAGTTAACCCCTTGATATCAAGAATTGTGTCACCAGAATTAGCATCTGCCTTATTAACATCTAGGTGAACAGCTCTTCCCACCATCATATCAGCAAGTTCAGATTCACTTACATCAGCAACATTAACTGTATCAATCTTTTTACCACGTCTAATAATTGTACACCTATTAGCAACTTGCTTAATTTCCTTTAGCTTGTGGGTGATAATAATTATAGACTTGCCTTCCTTGGCAAGATTTTTTATTATTTCGATTAATTCAGTGATTTCTTGAGGAGTCAAAACAGCAGTTGGCTCATCAAAAATCAATATATCAGCACCCCTATACAAAACCTTAAGTATTTCCACCTTTTGTTGAGTCCCAACAGTTATGTCTTGGATCCTTGCATCGGGATCAATTTTAAAACCATATTTTTCAGAAAGGGCAACTACATCTTCCCTTGCCTTCTTTATGTCCACCTTAATTCCCTTCATGGGCTCCATGCCAAGAATAATATTTTCAACAACAGTGAAGGGTTCAATAAGCATAAAGTGCTGGTGAACCATCCCAAGTCCTGCCTTTATAGCATCATTAGGATCCTTAAATTCTTTTTTTTCATCATTTATATAAATCTCACCTGATGTAGGAGAACTTAAGCCGTAAAGCATGTTCATAAGAGTAGTCTTTCCGGCACCGTTTTCTCCAAGAAGAGAATGGATTTCTCCCCTCCTAATATCAAGATCAATTTCGTCGTTCGCCACGAAGTCACCAAACATTTTGGTAATCTTCTCCATCCTTACGACTAAGTCTTTGTTATTAGTTTCCAAATACAAACGCTCCTTTGTTATGTTAAATAAATTATACCAAAGAATTGGGCAATTTTGAAATAATTTGCAATAAAAAAGTCATCTCAAAGATGACTCCTAAGAGATGACTTTATAAACTTATTTGTATTGGTTGTAAGTTTCTTCGTTGTAAGGAACTTTGATTTCGCCAGAAATAATTTTCTTAGTTATTTCGTCAACTTTCTTTAAAATTTCAGGCTTAACATTCTTGTTAGAAGTTGGTGCAATACCTACTGCTCCATCATCAGCTAGACCAAGTTCAACAGTTTTTCCACCTTGGAACTTACCTTCTTGCATATCTTTTACAACTTGGTAAACAGCAACATCACCATTCTTCATTGCAGAAGTTAATACATTTTCAGGAGCTCTGTCGCTTTGGTCTCTATCAACACCAATTACCCACTTGCCAGCTTCTTTAGCAGCTTCGATAACACCTTCGCCTGCTCCACCAGCTGCGTGGAATACTACGTCAGCACCGTTTTGGTACATAGTAGCAGTGATTGATTTACCCTTTTGTGCATCAGAGAAGTTACCAACATATTGGCTAAGAACTTCGATGTTAACGCCTCTTTCCTTAGCTGCGTAATCAACACCAGCCTTGTAACCATATTCGAATCCCCAAATAATGTTACCTTCTTGACCACCAACGAAACCAACCTTGTTAGTTTCAGTAGTCATACCAGCAATATAACCAACTAGGAAAGAAGGTTCTTGTGCCCTAAACATAATTCCAAGTAGATTTGAAGGAGCTTCAACCTTATTACCATCTTTGTCAACTGTAACGTCAACGTCAACTATTGCATAATTAGTTTCTGGGTACATTTTAGCAGCTTCAGTTACTGCTCCACCCATTTTGAAACCAGCACCAACAATAAGATTTTTGTTTTTGTCAGCAAAAGTTTCTAGATTAGGAGAGTAGTCCTTAGTGTCCTTAGATTCAACATAGTCAGCCTTGATTCCAAGTTCTTTTTGTGCCTTTTGAAGTCCTTCCCAAACTCCTTGGTTAAAGGATTGGTCATTAACTCCACCTTCATCAGTTACAAAACCAACGTCAATATCTGACTTAGCTTCAGCTGTTTTTTTAGTAGCGTTTCCATCTGCTTCTTTTTTGTTGCCTCCACCACAAGCAACAAGTGTCATTGCAATCAATAACACTGAAAGTAATGTAAGTTTCTTCTTCATTTATAATCCTCCTATAATTATTTAAGTAAATTATATATTAAATCCCCTCTTATTTCAATTTCAAAAAAAATAGTTTTCCTATTTTTTTGAAATTTTTATTTACTTTGTAAATATTTATTAAGTCATAAGAGTTGAATTCTTTATAAGACTTTATAAGTTTATGAGAATTTATAACTTTATGAGAATTTATAAGTTTATGACTCATCACTAAGTAAGAGAAATTTAATTTTTAATTTTCACCAAGGTCTAAACTTTTATTAAAAATTTAAAAGAAAAAAAAGCCCAATTAGATTGAGCTTAAAAAAAGGAGTAATAACGAATATATTTGTATATTCATTATTACTCCCCTTGCAAATTTTAAATTATTTAAAATTATCTCTTAACATAAACTGTAACTGTTCTGACTTCATGATTCCATTCAATATCTTGATCTTTTTTATCTTGCTCATTTCCATTAGTAAGACCAAACACATTGGCTAGATTAACAACAGAAACTAACATTCTATCTTTGACAATAAGTGGTTTTGAATCCATTTTAATAGTCTTGCCATTAGATAGGACTATTTCATCTCCATCAATTTGAATACTTGCAGTTAATCCATCCTTAGTAAAAGATGCTGTTCTAGTTTTTGCATCCCACTTAACTTCAGCTCCAATAACCTCTGCAACATATCTAAGTGGTACCATAGTTCTACCTTTACTAATTATAGGCGTGATATCCATTGTTCTTTTAGTTGTAACACCATTTATAACAACATCATACTCAAGTTTATCTATATGGAATACATACCATAGACTTTCTCCTTTTCCCTTAACAAGTTCTTCTGATTTCTTAGGAATAGATACTATTACTGGATGTGTTGGAGTGGAGTATTCTTTAATTTTAATTCCACCTGGGAAATAATCCCCATAACCTTGTATATAACTATCTTGACTTTCGTTGTCTTGATTTACAGCTTCTTTTAAAACTTTAGATGCAGGTAAAGTTGTAGGAATACCATACATTTTAACTACTACAGAACCGTCTTCTTTTACTTCAATATCATTGTCTGTTAGACCTAAAGTTGGATTTGCTGCTTTTATTGCATCCTTTACCGCTTGTTTTTCTTGTTCCGTTAATTGAGCCTGGTTCTTT
>NZ_KQ960236.1:0-1842 GCF_001553125.1 Peptoniphilus sp. DNF00840 | reverse complement strand
CCATATATAATTAAAATAGTGTGAAGATTTATTTTCCTTAGAAAGGAGGTGATCCAGCCGCACCTTCCGATACGGCTACCTTGTTACGACTTCACCCCAGTCACCTATCCTACCTTCGACTGCTGCTTCCTTGCGGTTTGCTCGCAGGCTTCGGGTATTACAAGCTTCCATGGTGTGACGGGCGGTGTGTACAAGACCCGGGAACGCATTCACCGCAGCATTCTGATCTGCGATTACTAGCAACTCCATCTTCATGTACTCGAGTTGCAGAGTACAATCCGAACTGGGAAAGACTTTTTGAGGTTTGCTTAATATCACTATCTCGCTTCCCTTTGTATCTTCCATTGTAGCACGTGTGTAGCCCAGGGCATATAGGGCATGATGATTTGACGTCATCCCCACCTTCCTCCGATTTATCATCGGCAGTCTCTTTAGAGTCCCCATCCGAAATGCTGGTAACTAAAGATAGGGGTTGCGCTCGTTGCCAGACTTAACTGAACATCTCACGACACGAGCTGACGACAACCATGCACCACCTGTATTGAGGCTTCCGAAGAAGAGGGTATATCTCTATACCGGTCCTCAGTATGTCAAGCCCTGGTAAGGTTCTTCGCGTTGCTTCGAATTAAACCACATGCTCCGCTGCTTGTGCGGGTCCCCGTCAATTCCTTTGAGTTTCATGCTTGCGCACGTACTCCCCAGGCGGAGTGCTTAATGTGTTAACTGCGGCACCGAATTCTTCCGATACCTAGCACTCATCGTTTACAGCGTGGACTACCAGGGTATCTAATCCTGTTTGCTACCCACGCTTTCGTTCCTCAGCGTCAGAATGAGCCCAGTAAGTCGCCTTCGCCACCGGTATTCTTTTTAATATCTACGCATTTCACCGCTACACTAAAAATTCCACTTACCTCTACTCTTCTCAAGATATGCAGTTTCAAATGCTTACAGTAGTTAAGCTACTGCCTTTTACACCTGACTTGCATTTCCGCCTGCGAACCCTTTACGCCCAGTGATTCCGGACAACGCTAGCCCCCTACGTATTACCGCGGCTGCTGGCACGTAGTTAGCCGGGGCTTTTTCTTATGGTACCGTCATTATCTTCCCATATAAAAGAACTTTACGACTCGAAAGCCTTCTTCGTTCACGCGGCGTCGCTGCATCAGAGTTCCCTCCATTGTGCAATATTCCCCACTGCTGCCTCCCGTAGGAGTTTGGACCGTTTCTCAGTTCCAATGTGGCCGTTCACCCTCTCAGGCCGGCTACCCATCGTCGCCTTGGTGGGCCGTTACCTCACCAACTAGCTAATGGGACGCGAGTCCATCTTAGACCGCCGGAGCTTTGATCATTTATGCATGTGCATATGTGATTTCATTTGGTATTAATCCCGGTTTCCCGAGGCTATCCCAATGTCTAAGGCAGGTTACTCACGTGTTACTCACCCGTCCGCCGCTAATCCATCTTATCTTCGCCCCGAAGGGTTCTGTTAAGGTTTCATCGCTCGACTTGCATGTGTTAAGCGCGCCGCCAGCGTTCGTCCTGAGCCAGGATCAAACTCTCAATTAAAAATTTGTATGACTCATTAGTTTTCTCAAAACTAAACGAATATCTGGTTTGCTTTTGATTCTTTGACAAGAATCTGTGATTAAATCACGAATTTGTTTATCTTCACACTATTTAATTATCATGTTTCTTTTGCTACCTTTTTGAAGTAGCTTATTTATTATACTACCGTGTTTTTTCTTTGTCAAGTGATTTTTACAAAGTTTTTATTTTGTTTTTACTTAACTTCTCAGTAGTTTTTCTTGCTGTCTTTAAGTGACAACTTCTATATATTAGCAT
>NZ_KQ960235.1:0-1006 GCF_001553125.1 Peptoniphilus sp. DNF00840 | reverse complement strand
CTAATGCTGGGGTGAAATTCCCTACGGAGCGTAGTTACCGACGAATCTAATAGCGACTTGCAAGTTTTAGATGGCGACATCTAGGAGAGAAGAAGCAATAGCGAAATCGTGACTTGACGAACAGAAACAGAATATGAGGCGCAACAGGTGGGCAAGCTAGCCACAGATAGCAAAGACCCAAAAGGTAACCGTAAACCCAAAGCGTAAATTCTGCGAGTAAACGATGAAAGTATTAGGGCTTATCCCGTGAGGTCTCACTAGCGAAACAGTAGTAACAACGAATAGTGAGAAGTCAGCAGAAGTCATAGTAGGTGGAAACACCGAAGGACTGAACAATTTAACAGCACAAGTAAATGTATGTTGCATAACAAATCTGACAGAGAAAGTAGCAGAAACGTAAATGAAAACAAAATCTCACATCTAAGAAATAAGTTATGCAAGCGGAAAGGAGCAAGTGCACACATGGAAGATAAACTGATAAGTCAAATCCTAAATCCAGAAAACATGCACCAAGCCAAACTAAAAGTTATCTCCAATAAAGGAGCGGCGGGAATAGATGGCATAAGTGTAGAAGAAATAGATGAATACATCAAAGAAAACTGGACAAGGATAAGACAAGAAATTATCGAAAGACGCTACAAACCACAACCAGTACTTCGAGTAGAAGTTCCAAAACCAAACGGAGGAAAAAGAAAACTCGGAATACCAACAGTAATGGACAGAATAATCCAACAAGCAATCGTGCAAGTTCTAACACCAATAATAGACCAAAGATTTTCAGAAACAAGCTATGGCTTCAGACCAGGAAGAAACTGTCAAATGGCAATAACAAAAAGCCTAGAATACCTAAACGACGGATTCGAATGGGTAGTAGATATAGACTTAGAAAAATTCTTTGACAAAGTGCCACAAGATAAACTAATGAGCATAGTTCATGAGCACATCAAAGCACCAGACACAGAATCACTAATCAGAAAATACCTAAAAGCGGGAATAATGAACAAAG
>NZ_KQ960234.1:0-2681 GCF_001553125.1 Peptoniphilus sp. DNF00840 | reverse complement strand
TAGGTGTCGCAATATTATTTGCAATTCATCTAATTATTATGAAATCTTATTTGAATAAGAAGTTTTTAATTTTTAAAATCTTAAGCTTAACGAGTTTTGAATTTTTAGGATGGCTGCCGCTCGGGGTTGTTGGCAAAGGCCCCTGCCAGGTCGTTGAAGGTGTTGGGGGTGGCCCGGAGGGGGATGCCACGCAGGCACAAGCGGACCAATCGAAAGGTCCTAACCCCCTCCGGATAAAGAATCGTAAAGCTCTGCTTTACAAAACTTATTTAAATAATAACTTAATCAATAAATATAAAAGCGTAAGCTTTTAAAATAATTTTCTCCCCCAACTACTTGAAAAATTTTTTTATTTGAGTTATCATATACATATTAGCAGAAGAGATAAGTGAGTGCTAAAAATAGATTATAAATTTTAGGAGGCTTATATAAATGAAATTGAGACCACTTGATGACAAGATTGTCATTAAAAAGATAGAAAAAGAAGAAACTACTGCTTCTGGTATTGTACTTCCTTCTTCAGCTAAGGAAGAATCAAACATAGCAGAAGTTGTTGCAACTGGCAACAAATTAGATAAAGATGAAGATATGAAGGGACTTGTTAAGGTTGGGGACAAGGTTGTTTTCTCTAAATACGCAGGAAGTGACATTGAACTTGACCATGAAAAATACACTATAATTAAGTTCCAAGACATCTTGGCAGTTATTGAATAAGGCTTATTGAATAAGGAGAGATGATAATATGGCAAAGGAAATTAAATTTTCAGAAGATGCTAGAAAAGGTTTAATAAAAGGAATTGATACTCTTGCAGATACAGTAAAGGTAACTCTTGGACCTAAGGGCAGAAATGTTATCTTAGACAAGGAATATGGCACACCTCTTATCACTAACGATGGTGTTACTATTGCAAGAGAAATTGAATGTGAAGATAAATTTGAAAATATGGGCGCACAACTTTTAAAGGAAGTTGCTACTAAGACTAATGATGTTGCAGGTGATGGTACTACAACTGCTACTCTACTTGCTCAAGCTATCATTAGAGAGGGTATGAGAAACCTTGCAGCAGGTGCAAACCCAATGGTTCTTCAAAAGGGTATTGCTAAGGCAGTTGAAAGAGCTGTTGAAGAAATCAAAAAGTTCTCAACTGAAGTTTCTTCAAAGGAAGCTATTGAACAAGTTGCTTCAATTTCTGCGGCTAATGAACAAGTTGGAAAGCTTATTTCTGAAGCGATGGAAAAAGTTGGAAACGACGGAGTTATCACAGTTGAAGAATCTAAATCAATGGGAACAAGCCTAGATGTTGTTGAAGGTATGCAATTTGACAGAGGTTACCTATCTCCATATATGGTTACAGATTCTGACAAGATGGTTGCAGAATTAGAAGACCCATTCATCCTAATTACAGACAAGAAGATTTCAAATATTCAAGAAATTCTTCCTCTATTAGAAAAAGTTCTTCAACAATCAAAACCACTTCTTATTATTGCAGATGATATTGATGGTGAAGCTCTTGCAACTCTAGTTGTTAACTCACTTAGAGGAACATTAAACGTAGTTGGAGTAAAGGCTCCGGGCTATGGCGACAGAAGAAAAGATATGCTTCAAGATATTGCAATCCTAACAGGTGGACAAGTTATTTCATCTGATTTAGGTCAAGACCTAAAGGATGCAACAATTGAAATGCTTGGATCAGCTTCAAAGGTTAGGGTTGAAAAAGAACTTACTGTAATTGTAAATGGAGCAGGCAACAAGGCTGAACTTGAAAACAGAATTAGCCACATCAAAAACCAAATAGAAGAAACAGATTCAGAATTTGATAAAGAAAAATTACAAGAAAGACTTGCAAAACTTTCTGGCGGAGTTGCAGTTATCCAAGTTGGAGCAGCAACAGAAGTTGAACTAAAGGAAAGAAAGTTAAGAATCGAAGATGCTCTAGCAGCAACAAGAGCAGCAGTAGAAGAAGGAATCGTTGCAGGTGGTGGAACTGTACTAATCGACTCAATCGACGCAGTTGCAAAAGTTGTAGACGAACTAGAAGGCGACGAAAAAACAGGAGCTAACATTATCCTAAGAGCCTTAGAAGAACCACTAAAACAAATAGCAGAAAACGCAGGACTAGAAGGCTCAGTAATCGTAGAACACGTAAAGACAAAAGAAGCAGGAATCGGCTTCGACGCATACAAGTCAGAATACGTAGATATGAAAAAAGCCGGAATAGTAGACCCAACAAAAGTAACAAGATCAGCACTACAAAACGCATCAAGCGTAGCATCAATGATCTTGACAACAGAAGCAGCAGTAGCAAACATCAAAGAAGACGCACCAGCAATGCCAGCAATGAATCCAGGCATGGGTATGATGTAATGATAAGAAAAACCGAGACTAGTCTCGGTTTTTCTGGTTTTCACAGCGAATGCAAGCGTAAGCGACGCATGAGCTGATGAAAAATCTTATCCAGCGACTGCAGAAAAAACGACCGAATAGGGAGTTTTTTCAAAGGAGTCGGATTTGCTAATATGGAAAAAACCTAAGCAAAGGCAGTCACAAAAGTGGCTGTCTTTTTTCTGGTCTTCGCTACGAAGTCGAGCGAGAGCGAAGACTGAGTAGATGAAGAAGCTTATCCAGCGACTGCAGAAGAAACGACCGAATAGGGAGTTTCTTCAAAGGAGTCGGATTAAGT
>NZ_KQ960233.1:0-3768 GCF_001553125.1 Peptoniphilus sp. DNF00840 | reverse complement strand
AAAAATAAGGTTGAGCGTTGCAAGCAGAAGGAGCGAGCTTCATACTTTCAAGGCAGGCTTCGAGTTTTTCAACTTCAACTTCCCTGTCAGGGTCATAGTCCCTACATGACTCTCTATTTTTTGTATTTGATCTCTCAACAATTATAGCCTCTACATAAAATTGAATAAAGATTTAAAATAATAATTGACAAAAATTAAATAAGGTAGTATTCTCAAGTTGAAAAATACTAATGAAAAAGTTTACAAGATAGTGGTTTAGCCGTGGATATTATGGACTTTAAATATTTGGAATATATGTACGATATTAGCGATTTTTTCATAAAAGTTCAAAAGGCAGGAGAACCTTTTGTTTTTGCCTAAATATAATGTCAGCTAAAATACTAAAACTACAAGAAATAAAGGCTAACGAAAGTAAAGTAGTTTCTAGAAAATCTAGTCAAAGCAATAGTTGCAATACTAGAAGTTCAATAAGCATTATGTGCAAATAATTATTACTGATATAAACGATAGTGTATACTATTACTTGAAAGGCTAAAAAGTTAATAGTTATTGCTTGTGATTAGCCTTGAATTACGAAAGAAACTATTAAACAATAAGACCTCCTTAAAGTGAAATATAATTTTAGGAGGTCTTTTATTACAAATGGAGATGATTATATGGATGTTATTAATGTAAAAAATCTTTTTCATTCTTTTGATGGGAAAAATTATACTTTAAAAGATATATCTTTATCATTAAAAAAAGCCGAGTCAATTGCAATTATGGGACCTTCTGGTTCAGGAAAGTCTACTCTTCTTTATTGTTTATGTGGAATGATAAGGGCTAGTAAGGGAGAGATTTTATTTTTAAACAAAGATATTAGAACACTTTCCTCGAAAAAGTTAAATGAATTGTATAGAAAAAATTTTGACTTTATATTTCAGGATATTAACTTAATTCCTGTCTTAAATGTAGAAGAAAACATTGAGCTGAAAAATAGTCTTATCAAAAAAAGACTAAATATGAAAGAATTAAAAGAAACTTTGCATCTGTTAAATTTAAGTGGTAAAGAGAAGTCTTATCCAGCAGAATTGTCTGGTGGTCAACGACAAAAGGTTGCCATAGCCAGGGCCCTTTTATTTAAACCAGACCTTATTTTTGCAGACGAACCTACAGGGGCACTGGATACCAATTCTTCTTACAATGTTTTGAAGGAAATGAAAAAGCTGAATGATATAGGTACAAGCACTATAGTTGTAACACACGACCCTAACGTAGCGATTCAAATGGACAGAGTACTATTTTTGCTTGATGGTCAGATTAGTCAAGAAATTAATAAGCCAAGCATCGAAAAGATTTTAGAAATTTTTACAGATCTTGAAGAAAACAAGAAATTAGGAGGGAAAGATTAAGATGAAAGTAAAAATTGCTATAAGGATGATTTGGAAAAATAAGCTAGTTAACTTATGGATGTTTTTATCTATGACCTTAATCTCTATAACTCTAAGTTTAACATCTGCGTGGTATTTGGCTACATTAAACCCAAATAATGATTTAATTTTTTCTACATTTAATAGAAAAAAAAATAATCTTATACTTGGAGATATAGTGAATGGATCTCAACTTCAATTTTTAATGATTTTATTTTTTGGATTTTTACTTTTAATAGGGACAATTTATTTTTCAATAAAGCAGGAAGATAAAGATTGGGCTCTTTTAAAACTTAATAGTCTAAATAATAAAGAGATTATTGAAATTCTTTTATTTAGAACTTTAATTTTAAATATTATAGCTTCGATTCTTGGAATATTTTTGTCTAGATTTTTTATAAAAGCTTATGTAAAGTTTTTCTTTTATTTTATTTTCAAGCCAGGATATGATAGTCTTTTAATGGTTAATCTAAGACCAGGATTACAATCTAGCGTAATAAGTTTATTAGCTATTTTTGTTATGGTTATTATAGCAAGTTTAACAGCAAGCATAAATGTTATAAAGACAAAACCTATAGATCTATTTATTAAATCAAACGAGATAGCAACTCTTAGCAAGAGAAATATTATTCTAAGAGCTATTATCGGTTTAATATTATTTTTCATATTTCTATATTATACTTTAATTAAGCCGGTAGAAACAGGGACTATAATAGATATTCAAGGAGTTGGAGCTTTAGCGATAGCTCTTGTTATAATTGTGGCCCCTATATTGATTCCGAAATTTTCTAGTTTAATAGCAAAAGTCTTGGTGTTAAAAAATTCGGCATTAGCTTCTTATTGTAGAGGTCGAGTTTTAATGAATACACAAAAAAATCTTTCGCTTGCCACACCCATTCTTTTAGCAGTTATAATACCTTCGATTTTTGCACTTTTTTCAGAGGCAAGTGTAGTAAGGATGAATAGAGAGTATAATGCTCAAAATAAGAAAATGGGAGAAGGGATATATGCCATTATAAATCCAACAAAAATAGATGCTTATGCTCAAGAAAAGCTATTAGAGATTAAGGGTACACAAGATTTAATAATTACAAACACTTTAAGCTATTATGATGCTGCAGAAGATGATCATTATGTAGGAGTTAATTACATCAATGATAAGAGTCTTATGGTTAATTTAGACCTCGAGGCAGGAAGTATAGATAATATATCTAAAAATAAGATTGGTGCAAGTAATGATTATGAACTTGGAGATGAAATAAAAATTACATATTATAATGGAGAAGAGAAGACATATGAGGTAGTTGCAGTTTTTGGATCCGTACCGTATCTTCTATTGCCTAAAATATATCTTGACTACAATACTAATGAATTTTTGCCAGGTCTCGACAAGATAAACAATAAGATTTACATAAATAACTTAAGTCTTGGAAAACTCGAATTGGAAAAGGAAGTTCTAAAAATTTTACCTAATGCGAGAGTTTTAAAAGGTTCAGAAGATGTAAATGAATATTTGAAAAATTTTTCTAATCATGAATTTGAAACAATAAAATTTCTTTATTTTCCTTGCATGATTTTAGCATTAGTAATTATTGCTCAAAACATAATATCTTTAATTTCTTTTAAAGAAGATGATTTTAAATTATTATTTAGAATGGGCTTTACTAGAGGGGAAATAATTCTAGAAAATTTAGTAGAAATTCTGGCTACTATTTTTTCCGCCAATATTATGATAATTATGGTAATTTCTATAATGTTGGTTAAATTTACCAAGGAATTTAGTATAAATGAAATTACTATAGGAGCAAATCTTCCAATTAAAGTGTGTCTATATTTAAATATATTTTTTATTATAATATGTATCTTTATTACTGTAATAGTTTGTTTGTTGAAGACAGAGAAAACTAAAATGGTGGATAGGCAAATTTAAAAAGCTTGAATATTATGAAAATTACAGATTTATTGCAAATAGAGGTAAAAAAGTTTTTTTGGTAATTATATATATACTATATCCAGCTATGGATATAGTGGCTGCATTGTAGCTAGCTGCAAGTGTAGATATGCTTATTGTAGGCAATCTATTCTCCTTTATTAGATATTTAATAATAGCTATGTTTTTTAATATTTACGCAAATCTTGGGGCGAAAAACCTTGTTGAGGCTTATAATACTGCCATGGAGCTTGGCTATATCAAACCCATAATGTAAAAAACTAGGTCCATAAATGTGAACCTAGTTTTCTTTTTATCAGTCTTTTGAAATTATTTTGTATAGGGCATCAGAGGTCTTTCTTTTTTTCTCACGAAGTTTGTCGTCCTTGGCGTAACCTATGGCGATGACAAGTCTGATTCTCGACCTCG